>JADLAH010000001.1 GCA_020848315.1 Chitinophagales bacterium
CTAATTATTACATCAGCTAATTATCTCATTCACTAATTCCTCAGCGACGCCGTCTTACTACTTAATACCTACTACTAAATAAATCCACCAAAAGCCTTTGGTCGCTGTGCTTGCCAGGTTTTGTTGATGATAACATGCGTCAACACATCCGATAATGTTTTGGCAGCAATGAACATCAAAAATAGTATGGTTGTACTGACACTTTCATGCATTTCCACCAGCACAAAAATCCCGGCCAATATAAAGAAGTGCATTGGAAATACACGGATGAACGGAATGCGCAGCAGACGTGTGAGATAGGAATGATCCTTCACCCTATCCGCGTCTTTCTGATAATCTGATTGCAGAGAAAAGAAAGCATTCAGTGCAATAAAGGCCGTGCCAATAGCGAGGTATTTTGTATCAAAAGAACCGGTCAGTGCCATCACCGTGATGACGCCGATAAAAATGGCATACACAAAATGAAACAAACCAAAGTTAAACGCAAACAAATTACTGAGCCGGAAATTTGCCGGTGACACCTCCGTATTGTTGATGGATACTGTCGCTCCCGATTTTTCTATCCAACGTATTCTTTCGGCTTCCGACATACTGTTTTCCAGTTTTCTGATGCGCAAAAAAAACTGTAATCCGATAAACACATTCTGCATATAAAACAGCCAGATTAGTGTGGACGTGCGCAGGATTTCTGTCTGATAAAACACCAGCAGCGTAAGGTTCCAGCACAGCAGCGCCCACAGTTCCCGGTCGCTCAGTATATTCCGCAGTTTTTCCATCGCAAGATAAATCTACAGAATAAACAGCAGAGATGCAAGCAGCTATTCCCCCACAAAAAAATGGCTGAATGCAGCATTCGCTTTCATTCAGCCATTCTGTTTATCTATCAGATACGGTGATTATTTCAATCCGCCAATCATATCTTCAGGCTTCACCCACTCGTCGAACTGTTTCGCGGTCACATAGCCCAGTTTAATCGCAGTTTCTTTGAGTGTAGCGCCGTTTTTATGGGCAGTCTGCGCAATTTCAGCGGCCTTGTAGTAACCGATTTTAGTATTCAGCGCCGTTACCAGCATCAGTGAATTATCGAGATTTTTCTTGATGTTTTCGTGCAATGGCTCAATGCCTACCGCACATTTATCATTGAAAGAAACGCACACATCGCCAATCAGACGAGCGGAATGCAGGAAGTTGTAAATCATCATCGGCTTGAACACGTTCAGCTCGAAATGCCCGTTACTGCCGCCGATGTTGATGGCCACATCATTACCCAACACCTGTGCCGCCGCCATCGTCATCGCTTCGCATTGCGTCGGGTTTACTTTACCAGGCATGATGGATGAACCCGGCTCATTGTCAGGGATGAAAATCTCACCGATGCCGCAACGCGGACCGGAAGACAACATACGAATATCATTACCGATTTTCATCAGAGAAACCGCCACCGTTTTCAGTGCGCCATGTGCTTCTACAATTGCGTCGTGCGCCGCCAGCGATTCAAATTTATTATCTGCAGTGATGAAGGGCAATCCTGTCAGCGTCGCGATTTCTTTCGCCACGTTTTTAGCATATCCTTTCGGCGTATTGATACCGGTGCCCACCGCTGTGCCGCCCAATGCCAATTCTGACAAGTGCGCCAGCGTATTTTCAATGGCTTTCAGTCCGTGATCCAGCTGGGATACATATCCGGAAAACTCCTGACCCAAAGTCAGCGGTGTTGCATCCATGAAATGCGTACGACCGATTTTCACGATATGCTTGAATTCCTTGGATTTTTTCGCCAGTGTATTTCTCAGTTTCTTGATGCCCGGAATTGTTTTTTCCAGCAGGATAGTATAGGCTGCGATATGCATTGCCGTCGGGAATGTATCGTTGGATGACTGTGATTTATTGACATCATCATTCGGGTTGATGAGTTTTTTCTCGTCGGTCAGTTTTCCGCCCAACAGCACGTGTCCGCGATAAGCAATCACTTCGTTGCAGTTCATGTTGGATTGCGTGCCGGAGCCGGTTTGCCAAACCACCAATGGAAACTGGTCATCCAGCTTGCCGGCAAGAATTTCATCGCATACTTTTCCTATCACCTCACACTTCTGTTTTTCCAGCACTTTCGCTTTGTAGTTGGTGATGGCTGCCGCCTTCTTCAGGTACGCAAATGCGCGGATAATCTCTTTCGGCATCTTGTTGATGTCCTGCGCAATCTGGAAGTTTTCAATAGAGCGTTGTGTTTGCGCGCCCCAATAAACGTGTGCAGGTACTTTCACCTGTCCCATCGTGTCTTTTTCTATTCTGTATTCCATTGTTTAGTGATTGAATTATTGAATCAGTGCGTGTTTATTTTCTTTTGAATTCCGGTTTGCGTTTTTCCAGAAACGCTGCCACTCCTTCTTTCACATCTTCGGTATTGAAGATATCACCAAAGGCATTGACTTCATAGGCAAAGCCGTCCACATCTTCTTTGAAATAAGCATTGGTACACTCGATAACTTTCGCTACTGCGATAGGTCCTTTGGTGGAAATTTTCAGGATGATGGATTTTGCTTTTTCCAGCGCCGCGTTTTTATCTGCTTCCACATAATTCAGCAAGCCCAGTTGCAAGGCGGTCTGCGCGTCAATCATATCGGCGGTCAGGTGCAATTCCAGTGCTTTTGTTTTTCCGATATACTGAATCAGTCGCTGTGTGCCGCCATATCCTGCGATGATACCGAGGTTCACTTCCGGCTGTCCGAATTTTGCATTCGGCGTCGCGATACGCAGGTGACAAGCCATGGATAATTCGCAGCCTCCACCTAAGGCGAATCCGTTCACAACGGCCACCACCGGTATGGGCATGCGCTCTATTGCGAAGAACGTATCGTGTCCGCGCTGCGCGAGTGCTTTTGCCTGCAAGACATCCAGTGACTGAAACTCGGAGATATCCGCCCCCGCCACAAACGCCTTTTCTCCCGCACCGGTCAGGATGATTCCTTTCAGCCCGTCTATTGATTTTGCGGCATCAAAAGCTGCGCTGATATCCTGCATGGTGGCACTGTTCAGCGCATTGAGTTTATCTGCACGATTGATGGTAATAGTCAGCACATTGTCTGCATCTATTTCCCAGAGTAAATTGGAGAATTGCATGTATAGGAATTATGTTGTTAATACAAATTGAAAAATAATATCAGGTGCAACACCCAATGCAAACAGAAGCACTGCCAGCAAAATCAACAGGGTTTTATCCGTGGATGAAACCGCTATTTCATCTGTATCCAACGGCGTAGCCGTGAACATCGCGATAATGATTCTGAAATAGTAATACGCGCCCACCAATGATGCCAGAATGGCAATCACAGCGATGATTATAGCGTTTTTAAATAGTACGTTGGTGAGTATGAAATATTTGGCAAAGAAACCTGACAACGGAGGGATACCGGCCAGCGAGAGCAGTGCCACAGTCATCACAACAGCGAGCACCGGCTGTTTTTTAAACAAGCCATTGAATCGTTCGATGTCATTATCTTCTTTTCCTTTCACGACCAGCATGAGTATCCAGAAAGCCGCTAAACTGGCGAAGCAATACGCAGCGAGATAGTACCAGATAATGGTGCCGGTAGCCATCGCATGGGACGGCTGCAACGTGGCAATACCCAATATCATAAATCCGGCATGGCCGATACTGGAATATGCGAGTAATCTTTTTACATTGGATTGTGTGGCAGCAATGACATTTCCCAACACGATAGTCAACACCGCGATAATCAGCATGACAATCTCATAGTAATTGAGATATGCGATGACCAGACTGAACAGACGGAAGAAACCGGCTACAGCGCCAATCTTTACGATGGTAGACATATATGCGGTGATAGGTGTCGGGGCGCCGTCATATACGTCGGGTGTCCAGAAATGGAAAGGAGCTGCCGACATCTTGAATGACATGGCGAATAAAATCAGCAGCAGGCCAATCACCAGCAATTGCTGACTGATACCGAACTGACTGATAGAACTGGAAATCAGCTGCAATACATTGAAACTGCCTAAAGCACCATATACAAAGGTGATACCGAGGAGCAGGAAACCGCTGGCGAAAGCACCCATCAGAAAATACTTGAACGCTGCTTCGTTGGATTTCACATTGTATCTGTCACTGCCGACAAGTACATAAACAGGAATAGACAAGATTTCTACACCTAAAAATAACATCGTCATGTGCGTGTAGGTAGTGAGTAGAAATACACCCACGAGTGAAAACATCACCAGCGACAGGTAATCTGAAGTGTGTTCATCTGCCGTCAGGAATGCCCTGTTCATCAACAACCATACAATGGCAACGAATGAGAACAAGATGGTAAACGCAAGCGGTACTCTGTCGAGCACCAGCATGCCGAACACCTGTTCGTTATTCCCGAAATCATACACACACAAACCTATATTCAGCATCAAGCCTGCAATCACCATAGGAAGAATGATTCTTCTGAACTGCAAGATTTCTGCCACTAACGACAAAATGCCTAACGCTGATAATACTATTAATTCCTTCATATTTTATCCCTTTTGGGCTGCTTATTAATTTACTTTAAGTTGGACACCTGATGCACCTGATCAATTAATTGTTTAACAGGTTCTTCCGAAAAATGGAGTAATGTATTCGGGAAAATACCGAAGAACAAAACCAATGCGACCAATCCGCCAAACATGATTTTTTCCTGTGTGGTAATCGGCGCGAAAGATTCCGTCAGCTGATTGGTTTCTCCGTGCATCATCTGCTGATACGCTCTCAACATATACAAAGCACCGAGAATGATGGTTAATCCTGCGAATACCGCCGCGATGGTGTTATATTGGAATATACCGTGCATCAGCAGGAACTCCCCCACAAAACCATTGGTCAGTGGCAATGCGATACTGCCGAGTACTATTATCAGAAACAGGATACTGAAAACACGATCTGTATTTCTGATGCCGCCCAGCTGACGCATGTTATCTGTCTGCATGCGACTAAAAATGGCATCGCATACAAAGAAGAGCGCCACTACATTGATACCGTGTGATACCATCTGATAGAGTGCACCTTGAACGCCCTGCAGGTTCCAGACAAATACGCCTGCTGCTATTAATCCGACGTGTCCCATGGATGAGTACGCGAGCATACGTTTAAAATGCTGTTGAGTCAACGCCATCATGGAACCGTATACCACACTGATGACACTCAGGATGATGACATATTTTGAAGCCATTTTCCAGCCTAGCGGCACCATCGGAATCAGCCACACGATGAGCGCGTAGGCCCCCATTTTCAGCATGATACCGGACAAGAGCATGGTGCCCTGTGTCGGCGCGTTGACATAAGTATCCGGCTGCCAGGTATGCAAAGGAAAAATCGGAATTTTGATGGCAAAAGCCAGGTAAAAAGCAATGAATACCACCAACTGCTTGGACGCAGGCAGAGAGGCGCCCACCAGATAAAATTCCTGCATATCGAAAGAACGGGCAGGATTATTTAACCACAGGAAAATGATCGCGAGCAGCATAAATAAGCTTCCTGCCAGTGTGTAGATGAAAAATTTGAATGTAATACGCTGACGTCCCTGTCCGCCCCAGATCAGCGCGATGAGATAAATCGGAATCAGCGCGAGCTCCCAGAATACATAAAACAACATCGCGTCTTTTGCGAGAAACACCCCCAGCAATGCACTCTGCATGGCGAGCATCAGCGCGAAATACATGCCGGCATTACGGATGGTGCGATTAAACGCGCTATATACAATAAACGGCATAACGGTGGTCGTCAGGAAAACCATCAGCAAATTAATGCCATCCATTTTGATATAAAAATCTGCTCCGATGATGCTCACCCAGTTGGTGTGATAAGTAAACAATGCGGACGAAGGCGATGCATTAAACTGATATATCGCCACGATGGACAGTATCCACTCGGCGACGGCTCCCAGCAATGCTATCTGACGGGCATTTCTGTCTGATACCAGTGCCGTCAGCACGGCAAATACAATGGGCAATATAACTAGCAGGAGTACTAACATAAATTCAGTAATAAGTAAGAAATTTTATTCAAAACAAGGGAACATGCAGCTGAGCATACATGATTCATGCCATCCACCAGCACGGAAGAAAGCTGTTGGTCGATGCGGCCGGACAGTGCCAGCAATGCCAGTTGTCCCGCACCGAAAAGCACGGCTATTTGTTGCACATATCTTCGGTTCAGCACATGCAGCACCGGAATCAGCACAACCATCATGGTTAATAAAACAATCAGTACCATAATATTTATTTTCAAATGAACATTAATACAATTAAAACTATCATGCTGACTACCATCGCAATCACATAGAATCCGAGGCTACCGGTCTGCGACAAGCGCAGCAACTGACTCCAGTTGACCACCGATGTTCCGATTCCATTCACCAATGCATCAATGCCGGAACGTTCCAGCACCTGATACAACAAGGCAGACAAACGGTTCAATGGCTGTACGATAATCGCTTCATAAATCTCGTCGATATAAAACTTGTGGTATACCACTTCCCTCCACAACGGCATTGGTGCATCATCACCTTCCGGCACGCGCCCTTTGCTCACGAAAATCGTGCGGGCTATCAGTAGCACCACCAGTATCAATACAATGGTGACACCCATCAGCAGAAGTTCTGTCTGCAGGGTCATTTCCACATGATTCGGTTGCACGACCTTAGCCAGAAAACCATCGAGCCAGTGATGAATATGCAGCTGATGGCCTATTCCGTGCGGGAAGCCGATGAAGCCGCCCACCACCGACAAGGCGGCCAGTACCATTAAAGGGATAGTCATGCTTTTAGGTGACTCGTGCAGATGATTTTTCTGAATATCATTACCGCGGAAATCGCCGTAAAAAGTCAGGAACAACAAACGGAACATATAGAATGTGGTCATCAGCGAAGCTATCAGCGCCAGCACAAAAAATACTTTGCTATGTACAAAGATTTCTGCCAACATCTGGTCTTTGGAGAAGAATCCCGCAAATGGCGGAATCCCTGCGATAGCGACGGTTCCAATCAGGAAAGTAATAAAGGTGACCGGCATTTTCTTTTTCAGTCCACCCATATTTCTGATGTCCTGATCGCCGCTCATGCCATGGATAACACTTCCTGCGCCGAGGAACAGAAGGGCTTTGAAGAAAGCATGTGTCACTACGTGGAATACGCCCGCGGAAAATGCTCCCAAACCTAAGGCACAGAAAATAAGTCCCAGCTGACTGACGGTTGAATAAGCCAATACTTTTTTGATATCATTCTGATATAATGCAATCACAGCTGCCAGCAAAGAGGTGGCAATACCGATAACCGCGATAAATTCCATGGTGAATGGCGCAAGCACAAACAGCGAGCTGCTTCTGGCAACCATATAAATACCCGCGGTAACCATCGTCGCCGCGTGGATGAGCGCAGACACCGGAGTAGGGCCTGCCATCGCGTCCGGCAACCAAGTGTACAACGGAATCTGAGCAGATTTACCCATCGCTCCGATAAACAGCAAAATGGTAATCCATGTGATGAGGTGACCATCTACCACTACGTTGCCGGCCTGACCAAATACCTGATGGTAATTGATACTGCCGAATACGCCAAATGTGAGGATGATACCCAGTAGAAAACCCAGGTCACCGATACGGTTCATCACAAACGCTTTTTTGGCGGCACTGCTGTAATTGATATTTCTGAACCAGAAGCCAATCAGGAGATAGGAACATAAACCTACGCCTTCCCAACCGACGAACATCAGCAGGAAATTGTCACCCAACACGAGCAACAACATAAAGAAGACAAACAGGTTGAGATAAGAAAAATATCGGTTGTAATCTTTCTCATCATGCATATAGCCGGTGGAATACACATGTATCAGAAAACCTACACCAGTGATGACCAATGTGAAAATCAGCGATAATGCATCCACCAGAAACGAGAAATC
>JADLAH010000002.1 GCA_020848315.1 Chitinophagales bacterium
ATGCCGGCAATCAGATGCCAGATGCCCCACCATGCGGCAATCAATGCCATGCCGCCCATGCCACCAAAAAAATTGAAAATTAATATCAGACCGAGGCCCGTGTTGTGGATACCCGATTCAATGGATAAGGCTCTTTTGTCTCTTTCCTGCAGTCCGAAAATATGGCCGAGACCGTATCCGCTCACAAATCCTATCAGATCCTGGATAAATACAATTCCCACAACGAGATAAATGTAATCGATGAAGACACTGTAATTCTTCACCAGCGCCAGCGCAATGAAGGAAAAGAAAAGCAGCAGCGAAGTCACCTTGAAAAAGCGTTTTGATTGCTCGGTAAATTTTGGAAAGAACCTGCTGGTCAGAATGCCAGCTATCAGTGGAAGAATGAGCAGCGTTAGCATTGTCTGGAATACATCGCCGAAAGATATTTCAATGGTCTTCAGCAGTTGCGCGGTTTCACTGTCCAGATTGCCGTAAAAAGAAAATAGGAAAGGTGTCATTACCGGTGCCAATACAGTAGAAAATGCGGTCAGACTTACCGACAAGGCAGTGTTTCCGTGTGCGGTGTGGGTAATGAAATTCGACATATTGCCGCCCGGGCAGGCCGCCACCAGAATCATTCCGAGTGCAATGCTCGGATGTGGTTGCAGGATTTTCATCATCAGAAAGGTGAGCAGCGGAAAGACAACGTATTGAGATAATAGTCCGACCAAGGCCTTTTTGGGTTGACGCAGTAGCAGCGCGAAATCTTCTTTCTTTAAGTCCAGCGCTATGCCGTACATGATGTAGCCCAGACAAATATTCAGCGCCAGCAGACTCTCGCTGCTGAATTCAATCTGAATACCGTCTACTATATTGTTCATGTTTCTGTGTGCGACTGTGAGCCGGGTTAGGATGTCCAGCAAACCATCACCTCACGCGGACCGTAGTAAGGAAGTCTGCCGTGCGAAGTGGAGAAATTATCCAGACAAATAACATCGCCTTTTCTCCATGGTTCGATGACCATGTTTTTCCAGATGACATCCTGAATATGCTGTACATAAGCATCCGGAATAGCAGAGCCATCGCCGAAGGTGACATGCATACTTTGGTCATTTGGTTCTTTCGTCAGTTTTTTATACCAGGTCATCAGATGCAACAACAAGTTTGTTTTGAATGTTTCCCAGCGCTTTTGTCTGGCGTGTATTTTATCATATTCAATCATCGCTGCACTTACGTGAAATACCTGTGTGTGGTTAAACCATACCTTCTCGCCCGTTTTCGGATGTGTCAGAATCCCGGCATTTTTATTAATCATGCGGAGGCCGTTGTTGTCCTTCCACTCCAGCTGAATGTCGTTGGCTTTGCATTTTTCTTCCACGATTTTTTTGTCTGTCGTGAGAAACATCTCGTTCCATTTTTTTAGTTGGAAAGCACTTTTGCTGTTGTCATCCGGCGCGGAGTAATTGCGGATATGACGAACTCCTTTTTGTTCAAATTCACTGCGGATGGCAGGATCCATCTGCTGATATACTTTTCTGAAATCGCAAATAGGTGTTTCGCCGCCATACACAGGCTCAATATGACAGTAAAAAAACAGGCGTCGCGGTGCGCTCGGTAAAAAACTCATCTCGCAGTGCTGCATAATGGGATAATGTCCGGGCAATTCACTGGCGGAAAATACGTAATCCGTTTTTTTATCGCGCGGTGAGGTGCCCATGTAATCGTTTTTCAAATCATTATCTACCGCCTTGGCAACATCCTCAAAATCTTTCGGTGTCTGAATGTCAAATCCCCTGAATAATATGGCGCCGGATGCTGTCAGTTTTTCTTCGAGCATCGCTTTGTTGGCCGCAATCCATTGTAGGAGTTGTTCTTTTCCGACGGTTCCGTTATCCGGGCTTACCACCAGCGGAAGTTTTGAGTTCTCTGATAAATAGCTTAGTTTCATTATTGGTTTCGATAAGTGTTCACTAAATATAGTGATTATTTAGTTTACAACACATCAGCCAGCAAAAGTTTTTACATGAAATTGCCCAAAAAAATAATTGCTACCGCCCATCTTGAATGGCATCCGTACGACCTGAAACAAACGGCTGCATTCCGGCAATTACTGCACAATAATTCAGCCAGACTGCAGGAACATTTTCCCGCATTGATGGCGGCGGCACAGGACGACGTGGCCATGCAGTTGCTGGCTCACCGTAAAGTTAGCGACTGGAACCATGACCGAGCCTATACCTATCTGCTCATCGATAAGCAGACCGGTGTCATGGCGGGCTACATCCATCTGAAAGATATCGACTGGAAGAAAAAAAATGCGGAACTGTCCTATTTTACGGATGCTGCCTTTGAAAGACGCGGATATATGTCGGAGGTGTTGCAGAATTTTCTGAAAATCGCATTTCAGTTCCTGCAACTCGAGCGTGTCTTTGTGCGGGTGCGCAAAGACAATGCACCCAGTATACATCTTGTGGAGAAAGCAGGTATGCAATACGAAGGCACCTTTTTTCAGGATACAGGCAGCGGACCAACAGAACAGCCTGATATGCATTGTTACGGAATGACGAATGCGGATTTTCTCAGAAAAAATCCGGTGAGTGCAGATAAACAGCAATAGCTATTTATTGCAGGCCTTATATCGGTGGCAATCCTGAACGTGGTCATTCACCAGTCCGGTGGCCTGCATGTGCGCGTACAGCGTCGTAGAACCCAGGAATTTGAATCCGCGCTTTTTCATATCCTTCGCCAGTGCATCCGATTCCGGAGAGGTGGCCACTACTTCTTTCAGGGTTTTACACTGATTGATTTTCGGTTGCCCACCCACAAAACTCCAGATATAATTGGAAAATGAGCCGAATTCTTTTTGTATCGCCATCAGCTGACGGGCATTGACAATAGTAGCTTCAATCTTCGCGCGATTGCGGATAATGCCCGCATCCTGCATCAGTTCCTCCACTTTGGCTGCATCAAAGCGGGCTACTTTCTTGTAGTCAAAATTGGCAAAAGCCTTGCGGTAGTTTTCTCTTCTTTGCAGGATCGTCCACCAGCTCAGTCCGGCCTGCGCACTTTCCAGCACCAGAAATTCGAATTGCTTCCGGTCGTCATATACCGGCACGCCCCATTCTTCATCGTGATATTGTTCGTATAGCGGTTTGCCAACACACCAGCTGCAGCGGATTTTCTCTTTTGACTTGCTCATACAATAAAATTATAAAAATAATTCCTCAATTTTGCAGCGTGAAGTATATTTCCAGTCTCCAGAATCCGCTGATAAAAAAAGTCCTGCAACTGCAGGAAAAATCGCGTGTGCGTACAGCCGAAAATCTGTTTGTAATTGATGGCTGGAAAGAAACGCAGATGGCCATAGATAACGGATTTGAAATCGATACCATTCTTTATCGCAAAGGGTTCGGACTCAACTTTGATGAATTGACGACAGAAAATGCGATAGAAATTTCCGAAGATGTTTTTGAGAAAATTTCCTACCGTGGCAATACCAGCAAAGTCGTTTCGCTCGCGAAGCCTAAAACAACGGCGCTATCCGGGTTGGATCTTTCTGTCCATCCGCTGATAGTGGTGGTGGACGGCGTTGAAAAACCCGGCAATCTCGGTGCCATCCTGCGCATTGCCGATGCTGCGGGATTTACCGGTGTCATCTGCTGCGATACCAAAACGGTTATCTACAATC
>JADLAH010000003.1 GCA_020848315.1 Chitinophagales bacterium
ACCGCTGAAATCAAAGTCTTCTGCCAGTATCCATAATTCATTGTCAGGTAGGTTGGGCAGCAATGAACGATAGATTTCATAACGCGTGGATGCAGTGGGAACCGTTAATTCCAGTTTAAATAAAAATCGTCTTTCAAAAGCAGTGTCGATATTATCTATCAGATTGGTAGTTGCCATCAGAATGCCTTTGAAATCTTCCATTTCCTGTAGGATGATGTTTTGAATCTCATTTTCGGTCTGCGCCACGTTAGAAGAATTGCTGTCTTTACGCTTGTTGATAACGGCATCCGCTTCATTAAAGAAGAGTATCGGCACCTCTTGCTGCGTCTCCATGTATTTGTAGTAGTCGTCAAATAATTGTTTGATCAGTTTTTGCGATTCGCCAAACCACATGCTTTTTAGTTGACTGATTTCCACCCGGAATATATTACGCTGAGTTTGCTTTGCAATTTGATAAACCGTTTCTGTTTTTCCGGTGCCGGGTTTGCCGTGTAATAAAATAGTAACGCCGTGAGGCATATTGTCGGCTTTCAAACGTTCCTTTATAGTGAGATATTTGTCCTTTAGCAGTAAGTCATGGATAAAACGAACAGTTGGCAAGTCGCTGGAATTGTAAAATAATTCCTTTTCCTTTATTTGCTCAGCATCAATGATATTATCTTTTTTAGCGCTATCGCTGCCGCCTACATAAATCATCCGTGCATCCTCACCGAAAAAGAATTCGGCACCTTTGCTTGTCAGTTCAATTTCTACATCATTCCTCCAGTAATCAGGTTTTATTTTCAGAATTTCTAGTTTATGAAAAAGTGTTTGTTCAAAGTCTTTTAGCATGATTCGTTTTAGATAATGAAAGTGTTCCTGTGTATCCCAGAATAAATTTTCTAAAACAACCCTTAAGTCAATCCCATTATCTCCTTTGTAGTAGAGGGTTATAATGTACAAGATGAAAACCTTCAATTCAAATGTCACTTCTAAATGTTGAAGTTTGTGGGCAAATGTTAAGTGCTGATAATTTCCTATCAATTCAAGAAGTTCTTCTTCTAAGTCATAATAATTTATTTCTTTCTCTGTGTACTGATTTATTAATTCCTGAATTGCAGCAAGCAGGCTAATGTTTGAATCAATAGAGGAACCTTTGCTTATGTTCGTGTCGTTTAAAATACTTCTTATAATGTCATTCTTGAAACGATAACTAAACGGTCCTTTTCTCAGGATGTCTCTGTCATAGTTTAATGAAATTATCTTTTTCTTTAATAATGATTTTATGTGTGGTTCATAGCTTAGCAGTTCAACTGGCTTGCAATCCAGATGATAGGAGATGTCTTTTATGTCAACAGAAAATCCACTCTCAAAATATTTTGAGAATATGATGGCGAGCAAAATAGCTTCTTCTGTTCCGCAACTGTATTTTTTTGACAGCGGTTTGGCTAGTTTCTGAATGGCGGGCATTGTAAATACAGCTGTTTTTTTATCAGTAGCCTGCGTGGAAATTTTAATGATGGCATCCAGGATGGTGTTTTTCTCTTTCATGATTTTTCGTCTTTAAGGGTAAAAATATTGATATAATACGCCAAATTCTGTCGTAGTAGATTTGTAAAAACAATCTTCAAAATGGAACAACTTTTAAAGACAGGCTTGTTGGCTATTGAAAAATTACCAGTAAATTTTATCGATAAATGTGACCAGGTATTTTGTTCACTATGATGCAAATATACTTCTGAAGTTACAACATTTCAAATTTGCAACTTATTGACTGTCACTCTGTAGTAAATATTATATTTATCTTAATGTGAAATTGCGACTTAAAATAGGATACTTAATAAAATAGTAATCGTAATTACCTGTTTGTCTATTGGTATTTTTATAACTTGTACATTTCAATTTTCACAAATGGCAAAAACATTATTTGATAAAGTCTGGGACGCGCATGTCGTACAGTCGATAGCGGACGGACCGCAGGTAGTATATATTGACAAACATTTCATTCACGAGGTGACTACGCCGCAGGCATTCGCCGGACTGGATAAACGCGGTATCAAAGTATTTCGCCCGAAACAAACGATCGCGACGGCGGACCACAATGTGCCGACCAAAGATCAGTTGCAGCCTATCCGTGAGATGTTGTCGCGCAAGCAGGTGGACACGCTGATTCAGAATTGTGCGAACCACGGCATTGAATTGTATGGTCTCGGCCATCCGTTTCAGGGAATTGTGCACGTCATCGGGCCGCAGCTCGGCATCACACAGCCGGGACTCACTATCGTGTGCGGCGATTCCCACACGTCCACGCACGGCGCCTTCGGCGCCATCGCCTTCGGTATCGGCACGTCCGAGGTGGAGCAGGTGCTGGCAA
This sequence comes from Chitinophagales bacterium, assembly GCA_020848315.1. GTDB lineage: Bacteria > Bacteroidota > Bacteroidia > Chitinophagales > JADIYW01 > JADJSS01. The sequence goes on from JADLAH010000003.1 coordinate 2,354, forward strand.
CGCAGTGTATCCTGCAAACCAAACCGAAAAAAATGCGTATTAATGTGGAAGGCACACTCGGCAAAGGAGTTACCGCAAAAGATATTATTCTTTATATCATCTCTAAAATTTCCACCAGTGGCGGCACCGGCTATTTCGTGGAATATGCCGGCAGTGCCATCCGCAGCCTGAGCATGGAAGCGCGCATGACCATCTGCAATATGAGTATTGAAATGGGCGCGCGCGGTGGCGTTATCGCGCCCGACGACACCACCTTCGAATACCTCAGAGGCAGAGAATTTGCGCCGCAGGATTTTGATGCCGCCGTGGAAAAATGGAAACAACTCTGCACCGACGCGGATGCGGTGTTCGATCTGGAATATACTTTCGCCGCGGCAGACATCGAGCCGATGGTGACTTACGGCACCAATCCCGCTATGGGAATTGGTATATCCGAGGCGATTCCGTCCGCCAATGACGCCGGACTGGAAAAGGCGCTGGCCTACATGGGTTTCGAAAAGGGCGATTCGTTGCTCGGAAAGCCCGTGGACTACGTATTTCTCGGCAGTTGCACCAATTCCAGAATGGAAGACCTGCGCGCTTTCTGCGATATCGTGAAGGGAAAACAGAAGGCCGATAATGTGACGGTATGGGTAGTGCCGGGTAGCAAGCAGGTGGAACAACAAGCTAAAGCGGAAGGTCTCGATAAAATTCTGGCGGAAGCCGGTATGGAATTGCGAGAACCGGGTTGCTCTGCATGTCTGGGTATGAATGAAGACAAGATTCCGGCCGGCAAATATTGTATTTCCACCTCCAACAGAAATTTTGAAGGACGACAGGGGCCGGGGGCTCGCACCTTGCTGGCCAGTCCGATTATGGCCGCTGCCGCCGCCATCACCGGAAAAATTTCAGATGTAAGAGAGCTAATTTGAAGATTTGAAAATGTGTTAATTTGAAAATGAATATTTCTTAATCCATAAATAAATAGTCCACAGTATTGTAATTATTAGAATTGTTATAATTAGACCAATAAAGGCTTGGGATAATCTAAAAATAGAATGAGAAATGTATTTGTCAACCATATTAAGAATTTTATTAAATGGTTTTTGACCTAAAAGTATTAACCATACATACAAAGCTATAAGTAGAGCATTGTTTCCATAATTAAAATTAAATATAAATTACGACTTATTAATCACGACTTACCACTATCATATGGAAAAATTTACCACGATACAAACAACAGCCGTCCCTTTAAACATAGAAGATGTAGACACCGACCAGATTATTCCGGCGCGCTTTCTCAAGGCCACGACGCGCGAAGGCTTCGGAGATAATCTGTTCCGCGACTGGCGTTACAACAGCGACAATACACCGAAACAGGATTTTGTGTTGAATAATCCGATATACAGCGGAGATATTCTGGTGGTAGGAAAAAATTTCGGATGCGGTTCTTCCCGCGAGCACGCTGCCTGGGCTATCTATGATTATGGATTCAAGGTGGTGGTGTCCAGTTTCTTCGCGGATATATTCAGAAATAATGCACTCAACAACGGTCTGTTGCCGGTGGTGGTTTCGCCAGACTTTCTGAGCAGTTTGTTTGCTGCCATCCGGGAGAACCCGGCCGCTGCCATCAAAGTGGATTTGGAAAATCAGGAGATTACTATTGTGGCAACCGGTCAGAAAGAAAAGTTTGATATCAATTCCTATAAAAAAACCTGTCTGGTAAACGGCTACGATGATATCGATTATCTGCTGAGCCTGAAAGATCAGGTGGAGGCCTTTGAGCAAAGCAGATAGGCGATACCTGCAATCAAAATAAATTGTATCTTTCGTTCATACAACGGCGCTATGCGCCGCTAAGATGATATGCAGTCCTTTCACACCATACAGCTGACGGAAAACAGAAAAATTTATTTTCTGTCTGACTTGCATCTCGGAGCGCCTGACGAAGAGAAAAGCAGGCTGCGCGAACAGAAAGTATTGCGGTTTTTGAATCAGGCAGAAAAGGATGCGCAGGCCATTTTTTTGGTGGGCGATGTCTTTGATTTCTGGTTTGAATACACGCATGCCGTGCCAAAAGGCTTTGTGCGTTTTCTCGCGAAACTGGCGGATTTAAAAGAGAAAGGCATCGCTGTCTATATGTTTGCCGGCAACCACGATTTGTGGCTGAAGGATTATCTCGACCTAGAAACAGGCGTACAAATCTACCACGACAGGCAGCTGTTTCGGGTGCTGGATGAAAACGGCAGACATACCGATATTTTTGTGGCGCATGGCGACGGACTCGGGCCGGGCGATACAAAATATAAAATCCTCAAAAAAATATTCACCCATCCGGTCTGTCAGTGGATGTTCCGATGGCTGCATCCGGATATTGGTATAAAAATTGCACAACTTTGGAGCAGACATAGTTTCACCGATCCGGCTTTGGAGGTATTTCACGGCGAGGAAAGGGAATGGCTGATACAATATTGCAAACGAAAAATGAAAGAAATATCCTGTCATTATTTTATCATGGGACACCGGCACCTGCCGATGGAAATTCCGCTGAATAACGACAGCACCTATATCAATCTCGGCGACTGGATAGTGAACAGCCACTATGCGGTCTGCGATGGCGACAAAATAACCTTGCTGCATTATCAGGAATAATAACAACATGAAAACAAGCGTACATACACGAAAATATTTTGCGGCATCTGTTGGTGCACGCAGATGGAAAGTGTTGTTGTTGTCATTTTTATTATCCTTTTCCGCCATGGCGAATCAGCCGCAATGGCTGAAAACCATTGAAAAAAAGCCGTTTAAGTTGTTTGTCAACACCACCAATGATATCTACCTGCTGCAAAAGGGCATGATGGAAAGATATAATCCGGATGGCACTTTCTTCCAGAATTACGGCAGCATCTACATCGATGAGCGCACACAGATTATCAGCGTCAACAGTTTCAAAACGATTCTGTTTGCGCCCGATTTCGGAAAAATCATTCAGCTGGATAACCGATTGAGAGAAATCGACGTGATTGATGCCTACAACCTCGGTACCTACATCATCACCTGTGTGGGCAGTTCGTACGACAATAATTTTCTATGGCTCTGGGATGCCGGCACACAGCGCCTTATCAAACTGGATAAAGACAATCAGCCGGCTTTTGTCAGCAATACACTTTCCCTGTGGATAGGCAAGTCGCTACAGCCGGTGCAGATGATAGAGTCCGGTATTTTGCTCTATGTGCTGGATCGCGAAAACGGGATTTACATATTCGATAATCAGGGAAATTACATGAAAAACATTCCGGTGAAGCATATTTACGCCATCAAGATTATTGATGACAGATTGTATTACACCAAAGAAGACGGACTGTACAGCTATGATCCCATTACCTTCTCGGAAATAAAGTACACCGCTACGCCGCCGTTAAAGAAAATACAGATAGGCAAGACTGTGCTGGCCGGTGTCAATGCGGACGGTTGGGTCGAAATCTGGAAATTCTGATGTTACCGCAGACGATCCATACTGCGCACGAGGTTCTCGTCACTTTTGATGCTGCCGTAAGCCAGCATATTGAAAATCAGGATGAAAACAGGCAGCAGCGCGCCCCATCCGAAAGTATAATTTTCCCAGCCCACATGTTTGGTCAGGCCGAATAAGAACATACCAATCAGCACGACCGATAAAACGGCATTAATCAGTACCACTTTCATTTGCAGAATACGGTTGCCGAACAGGAAAATCGCGGCACCGGCCAGCAGGGCAATCAGGGAGCCACCGGCAATGAACACCCATAAATCTTTTACCACCAGCACCGTGGAAAGGCCGTCCTTTTCCATAATGCCGAAAGGAACAAATATAAAAGCCAGCACGCTCAGGATGACCAGCAGCAAATAGACAGTTTGAATACGTTGTATCATAGCTTCAGAATAAGGGTGGTGATTCTTCTTGTACGACTGCAAAAGTATAAATTTATCCGATAAATTGCCTGCCTATGCCGCTAAGTCTTGTATCTTTGCCGGCACAAACAAGGTGTATCATGCGATATTTTCTCGAACTTTCCTATCACGGCGCGGCCTTCTGCGGATGGCAACGGCAGGATAATGCCCTGTCCGTGCAGGAAGTGCTGGAGGAAAATCTGAGCAAACTCTTTGCGGAAACTATCGCAGTGACCGGCTGCGGACGCACGGACACCGGCGTACATGCGCACCGCTATTTCGCGCATATCGATACGGAAAAGGAAGAACCTGAAAATTTCCTGTACCGTATCAACCGAATGCTGCCGGATGGCATTGCCATACAGCGTATTTTCCCGGTTGCACCGAACCTGCACGCTCGCTTTGATGCCATCGACAGAACCTATAAATACTTCGTTCATACAGATAAGAATCCCTTTCTGGAAGACCGCAGTTTTCATATTCACCGGTGGCGGCCTGATGTGGAACAAATGAACGCCTGTATCCGGCAATTGCTCGGCGAACGCGATTTTTCCACCTTTGAAAAAAAAGGCAGCGACAACAAAACGTCGGTATGTCTGTTGAAAGAAGCATACTGGGAATCAACAGAACATGGCTGGGTATTTACGATTACCGCCAATCGCTTTCTGCGCAATATGGTGCGGCGCATCACGGCAGCCCTGCTCGAAGTGGGACTCGGCCGCATGGATGCCGAGACCTTGCTGGAAGCTGTGCGGCAACAACAGCCGCTGGAAGTGAAGCTGGCAGTGCCCGCAAAGGGCTTGTTTTTATGGGATATCCGATATGATTTTAATAAACAGGAAACAAATGACTAACCCGGCAAAGAAAGGCAGCGACTGGGCTACACTCCGACGTGTGGTGGGGCTTGCTACGCCGTTCCGCAGCCTGTTTGTGTGGTCTTTTTTTCTGGGCATCATGGTGGC
>JADLAH010000004.1 GCA_020848315.1 Chitinophagales bacterium
ATCTTCTGAATTCTTTCCATCAGTATCTGGCGGAGGTGATTGGTGTCTTTGCATATCAGCTTCAGAAACATGGAATAGTTGCCCGTTGTATAATGCAAATCCACGATTTCAGGGATTTTCTCCAGCTCTTTGGCAACGACATCATACTGCGAACTTTTACTGAGGTAGATGCCCAGGAAGGCCGTTATATCATAGCCGAGCAGGTGATGGTTGACTTGCAGATTAAAACTTTTGATAATGCCCATTTCCTACATTTTCTTCATGCGTACATGCACCGTGCCGCTGGATACAAATAATTGCTTTGCAATGTCGGTATACGGCGTTTTTGCATCCTGCATCAGAATGGATAAAATTCTCAGGTCAATATCATCAAGTTGGTTAATCATTGGGTATCCGTTGAATTTAATGTCTCCTATCTTATTTCTCACGTCTTAAAATCTCTTTCAGAAACAGTACGAAAATATACAAATCATCCCAGAAATACCGCCTGAAAGTTCGTTTGGGCTCAGATAAGAAGCGATGCAGCCATTCCAGTCCGCTTTTTTGCATCCATCGCGGCGCCCTTTCTTTCAGTCCGGTATAAAATTCATAAGATGCACCGAGGTTATAAAAAACGGGTATTTCCGCGCCTCGTTCGTTCAGTTTTTTATAGAGGTTCAGAATCAGCATTTCCTGTTTCGGGTAGCGCAGTCCGAGGAATACATGCTTGGGAGAAAAGTCCAGCAGTTGCGGCAGAATACGCTGTGCTTCTGTTTCCACTTCCGCCTCGTTGGCCTCGAAAAATGGCGGTATGTAAAAACGACAATCCGCATATTCTTTTTCCAGTATTTCCTTCACGGCATTGCTCGGTGCAATAAAGAAAGCTTTCTGTTGTTCCCTTTTGATAGCCTTCCAGACTACCGGAAATAAATCGCTGCCGGCCAGTCTTTTCTTCAGCGGTCTGCCCAGTATTTTACTGAATAAAATAATCGGAAAACCGTCCGGCAATATGTAGCGCGAACGCTGAAAATAGGGCAGCAGTTCTTTGTTTTTATTGAGGTGTACTGTTAGGTCAACATTCGGTGTGATGATGAAGGGCAAATGCTCCGCATCTGTCGGCCGGTGCAGTACATCTTCCACCAGCGCGTCAAAATTATCGGCCGCCAGAAAATCCAGGTTAAATATGCGTCGCGTTTCTTTCATTTATTCGTTTGCAATAATTCCCAATTCTCAAATTCCAAATCTCACCTCATTCTTCTCTTCAGTGTTTCCACGATATTTTTCATGCGGTTGAGGTTCATCAGCAGTGCGAGGCTGATTTTTATCGGAAAGCTGATGCAATAAAACAGCCATCTCAGCGGCTGAACTTTGACTGGCATAATTTCATATCCATTGCTGCGCAGATGTTTTCCGCACATCCACTGACAAATCCAGATTTCCGTGGCATTGAGTCCGCCCTTTTTCCAGTTGCTCGCCCGTTCTTTTTTAAATCCGATTTCCTTGCTGTCTTTTTCCACGGATGAACTTTCCTGTGTGATGTTCATCATGTTTTTGTCGAACGCCACTCCGATGTGTTCGCAAACACGGTACAGCGTAGTTTCCGGTGCTTCCAGCAAATCTTCAAAGCGCACCGTAATCATCCTGTTGTCGGATGAAAAGGCTGCTGCCGCCTGAATGGCTGCATTCCACAGTTTACTCAACGTAATCGGATGGTAGTTGATGCGCAGTCGCAGTGCTTCGCGGCGCGTCATATAGTCGCCGCCGAGGTTTCTGCGGTTCCATTTGTTCTTCTGCGACAGCATGATCGCGCGCGGATCGCGCACCATATTGATGACCTTCGCATTCGGATAAAGTTCAAAAATTTCTTTCAGGTAAAATACATTCTGCGGTGTCTTTTCGCATACCACCGATTTGCCATTCAACTGCACTTCCCGTTTGGTGAAATGGTTGAACACAGCTTCCGCTGTGATGTTCCGCATGTCCATTTCAGCAATCAGCATGCGTGCTTCCTGCGAAAACTGTGTGTAATCCTGGTCGTGCGTCATGTAGCCAATCCGCTGGGTGAGCAGTAGTTTACTGGCCAGCACAACAGCCGCCTCTTCTGATAATAACTGACCTTTGTCTTCCGGTGCCCAGAGTTGCTCGAAAAAATGTAGTTCATTCAATACCATCAATTGCGGATGATTGTTGAAAATGCGCAACATCATGGTGGTTCCGCTGCGCGAATTACCTACAATAAAAATGATTTTATCCGAGAATGACATGCTAAAACAAATGTAAGCGTTTATTTCTTAAACACCTAAACACGGGCGGCCTCTGTGCTTAATTTCATCGGATAAGTGATGGAAAAATCATTTACTTTGAAGTATGAAAGTAGTCGTTACATTCTTTTGTTTGATTTTTAGTATTTCGTTCGGATTCGCACAGACTGTCACACAAGGCCCCGTCGTGGGGGCTGTAACATCCGATGCGGCGAGCATGTTGTTTTTTACTGATATGCCTTGCAAAGGAGAATTGCAGTTGTCCGCAAAGCCTGATTTTTCGTATATACTGGCATTTCCTTTTCAAACAACTGAAACGTTGGTCGCTTCTTTGCAGCTATCCGGATTAATGCCGGCAACGGTCTACTATTACAAAGTGATCATCGCCGGAGAGGAACAAACACCACATGGTAGCTTTGCCACCTTTGCCGCGTCCGGCGACAGAAGCCCGTTTACTTTTACTTTGGGTTCCTGCACGGAGCAACGCCACAACGATTCCATTTTTCTACAGATGCAAGCGCATCAGCCTGCATTTTTTCTGCATCTCGGCGACTGGCTGTACACGCACCATTTTAAGGAAGAGAAATTCTATTACACGCAAAGTCTGGAGCATCAGAAAGAATTGTACCGGAAGCGATATGAAATGCCAAACCTTAAAAAGTTGTTGCAGACCACTCCTGTAGATTTTGTATATGATGATGAAGATGGTGTGTATGATGATTTTTCTGCAACATCTTATACGGCTCTGAAAATGACCGGCAATAAAACGGATATGCAGGAAGTCGCATTTCCCGATTCTTTGCGGCGTACGCTGAAGGAAGGATGGAAAGCTTATTTTCCGGGCTATCCGTCCGCGGATTCCGGTGAAGTGTATCACTCCTTTGTGTATGGCAATGCCGAATTTTTCTTCCTGGATACCCGTTCGGGACGATCGCCCAATTCGGAAGTATTTCAGCAAAAGAAAAACGGAAAATGGAAGTATAAAGTGCCGGAAAATCATCATTTGCTGGACACTGCGCAGCTGCGGTGGTTGCAGGAGCGCTTGCAGGTATCCACTGCTGATTGGAAGTTTATTGTGAGCGGAGTAACTTTTAATCAGTCGTACAAAAAAGTATTGGATATCGCCTTGCGCGCGCAGCACAAAACCTTGCCCAACGGGATGACAGGCGCTTATATCGCGGCTTCGCTGGCCACGATGTGGTTCGCATTTCCGGAAACACAAACGCAGTTGTTGAATTTCTGCCACCACAATAAAATTAAAAACGTGGTGGTACTGAGTGGTGACGCGCACACCGCAGCCATTGATGATGGCGAAAATGCTGGATTTCCGGAGCTGATGGCCGGCGGACTGGCACAGCAGAATTCAAAACTCGCGGCTATCATTAAAAACAACCTGCGTTTGAATCTGTGGAACCGGGGCGGACAGGGTATCGGTAATGATAATTTTTATGATGCATTCGGGAAAGTAACCGTGCACGGCAAAGAGTCGGTGACCTTATCTGCAGTAGATAAATACGGGACAGAAATTTGTTCCTATAAACTCAAAGATGGATTTATTCCGCATACCTATAAACTCAAGCCACGCACTAAAATGCAAAGGGCAAGAGCATTGAAGAATCTGTTGCGCATCGCACTGCGAAATTAGCAGACAGCGGTGCACGGTATACAGCTACCATCTGTTAAATACATCTTCCGCGAAACCGAGGAAGCGGTCTAATCTCAACGGTGTACCATCATCTAAAATTACGGTGCCGCTAAAGTAGCCGAATACCTGATGTTGTTTGGATTGCAGCAACAGTAAATTGGTGTTGGAATAACGGTCAATCGCTGGTTCAAAGTCGAGCTCAAATCGCCCGTCATTGCTGGTGAATTTCCATGGCTGCAGATAATCGTTCGTATTCATGTGAAACTCCACCTGATCCAGTTTGTGTGCCACGCCATTGTAAAACAACATATTCTCAGATGCCGCCGAGGTGTCGCCGAAGCCATATCCAATATTAAAACCAAATGGTTTGCCATCGATATATCCGGAAGC
>JADLAH010000005.1 GCA_020848315.1 Chitinophagales bacterium
ATGCGGTCGCTTTCGGCATAGGAAATATGCAAAGGCTCATTGAATCCGCAGTCGGGCACACGCACCAGCGAACAGGAGAAATACAAGCGGTATCGCTGCCCGGTCTTTATCAGGCAGGGATTGCTCACGGCTTCGCCGAGGACGGCATCGCGGTGGAAATGCAGAGAAGGTACCACCAGCGTAGACGGCGCCGACCACTTTTTCAGATCATCGGAATGGCGCAGCTCCAGCTGTGAATACCATTTTTTGCCGGGCAGCACAAGATTTGGACCGGAAAATTTCTCATAAAAAAGATAATAGCGGTTGTCTTCTTTGAAAATAAACGGGCGCAACGCGAAGCGCACCACCGTCTGCACTTTTTGCCACTGCACGCCATCCGCCGATGTAAATTGCTGAATGCCCAAAAAGGTATGCGCGAATAAATGCCATTTCAGGTCGGGTGTTTCCGTCGGCAGCAATACGGTCGGGTCGGCAATCAGCGGCGTGCCGAAGGGCGGAAATAAAATGGGCGTGTGTTGCCGCAACCGAAAATGAAGCCCTTGAAATTGCTGTATTTTCATAAATGCAAAATCATACGGTTAACCACCGCAGCCAATGAGTCGGTTCGGATTTTTTTTCACCAGTTCTTCCAGTTCGGGCATCAGCGCGTCGCCGGGCAGGCCGGCTATTGATTCGATTTCCTGTGTGGACTCGGGCAGCTGCGCCAGGGATGCCGGCTCGGGAATTTCGGATGCGGAAGCCGCATTTTTCGGAGATGGTTGCATAGTTTAAAATTAGCACCAAATTTGACAGCCTGCAAATATTTTAACGTAAATTGCAGTGTGAAATGGATACAAAAATACACCGGCTTTCTGCGCAATCTGCGGGCAGTGCATGGCTTGTATAATCTGTTTCACCGCAAAGGACTGAGACACAACAAGCACCTGTATCCTTACTACGGCATTCAACGCTCGGTATACCGCTCCATTTCCGCTTCATTTTTTGCCGGAAAAGGCGCAAAAAAACCGTGGCTCGACAACTTCACCGGCACCAGAGATATTGAAAACCATCCCTTGTTTTCTCATTTTCCGGATGCGGTAGAACAGCAATTGCTACAATGGAACAGGCAGGGTTATTTAATCTGGGAAAATTTTCTCGATGCGGAAACAGTGGACGCCATCAATCAGGATATCGAAGATTTAATGGGAAAAAACGCGGTTGATTTTAACTACACTGGCCGCAAGATTTTTAATACTTACCGCCAGTCTGCCGTAGTGCGAAAGGTAATCAAAGAAAAGCGACTGCTGGAGTTGCTGTCATTTATCCTGGACAAGCCGGTGGTGCCATTTCAGACGATTCACTTTCTGAAAGGCAGCGAGCAGCAGCCACATTCCGATGCCATTCACATGAGCACTTTCCCGCAGGGCTATATGATTGCCGCCTGGTTCGCACTCGAAGATATCGGGCCGGAACAAGGGCCTTTATCTTATTTTCCGGGTTCTCAGCAACTGCCCTATCTGACGAATGCCGATTACGACAACGACAGCAATTGTTGGCGCGTAGACGGCGAAGCCAACGCGAAGTATGAACAGAAAATCGCGCAACTGCTGGCGGAAAATAATTTCCCGAAAATGACATTCACCGCGAAAAAGGGAGACCTGCTGATCTGGCACGGCAACCTGATTCATGGCGGAGAACCGATGCTGCGCCGGGAAGCTACGCGCAAAAGCATGGTGGCGCACTATTACGCCAAAGATGTCATTTGCTACCACGAAATCAGCGAGCGGCCCGCCATCTTCGACACAGACTTAATCGGAGAAATTGACAATGGTTTTTATAAAGGTGATTCAGATATCCTGGATATTCCGAAATTCTAATCGTTTCTTTTCTCACCGAATACGCGATACCATAGATATCCGATGCCGGGCAACAGGACAACGACGAATTTGAAATAATGCGTGGGTTGAATGTATTTCGGATTCCGCAACAGGAAGTACATCAGCGCACCCACAAAAACCGTCAGCAACAGCGTCATCACTTTTGCTATCGGCTTTTCATAAAATGTTTTTCTGCGTTCAATCGCCCATTCCTGACGGGAAGAGGCTTTTTGTCCGGGCGGTGATACTGCCGCTTCGGGCATTGCGGCAATGTCTGTCTGCGGTGTCTGTATCCTCCGGTTATGCCCTTCCACTTTATCCAGAAAAGCGCGCAAAAACGCGTCGTAGGCGGCTTTCCTTTCACCGTACATATCTGTCAGTTCCCACTGTTCGCCCGTAACAAAATAAATGCGCAAATACTGAAATTCTCCGCGATAACGCCCCCGGTCGCTGCCAGACTGATAGCTGCCTATCTGACTGAAAAGGTAGGTTTTTTCCTGATCGGTATTGAACCTTTTCACCTCTCCGTTGAATAAACGGGAAATTTCATTTTTTCCCAGCACAAACTCTGCTTCTTTGGTTAGCAGAAACATGATTCCATACATGGAGCCCAACATGCCCAGCATAATTGCCCAAACAGGAAGACTGAGAAAAATAGCGATATACATACCGGTCATGCCGATGCCAAATGCAATTGCCAGCGTAGGCAGTTTGCCCAGCGGTGTTATTCTGCAGGTGTAAGAAACGCCATCGCGGACGTATTGGTTACCATAATTCATCTTCGCTAATATCGGCGGGTTTTTTGAATTGAAATAATTTTCGCATCTCTATTTTTTGTTTCTGCCGGTCGATAATCAAATCGGCGATGACTTCCGCCGCGTTTTCGCCTTTGTGCTGCGACAGCAGTTTGCGCACTTTATCCTCATGCACATCTATCCGGTACAACATATACAGCAGGTGCTCAAAATCATTGTTAATCCAGTCGTTGATGCGCTGAATGATGTGCTGCCGGAACAGTTCAAAGGAAGAAAAGGAAAGACCTGTTTCTTCCAGCAACTGCAACGTATATTCCTGTATCTTTTGTTCGTTGTCCATGGTGCTGACTTTTCGGCTACTTAAATGTATGTTTTTTCATGGCTATACTATCGCTTTTTCTATGCCCATTCCAAACAAGGCATAATCGAACCGCACCGGATCTTTCGCATCTATTTGCTTTAAGTTAGCGGTTAATTCGCAAACTGTCAACCAGTCGCGCTGTTTTCTTTGAATGAGTCGTAATTGCCGCGCGTAATTTTCTACATGCACATCCAATGGCATCAGCAACTGTGCCGGTTTTATCGTTTTCCATATGCCGAAATCCACGCCGCGCCGGTCTTTGCGCACCATCCAGCGCAGGTACATATTCAGCCTTTTGCAGGTCGATTTATTCGCGGGCGAAGAGACATGTTTCCTCGTTCGCTGCGGTGCTTCTTCCAACGCAAAAAACGCTTGTCGGAATTGCTGCAATCCCGTTTCCATATCATCGGCGGCAAAAAGTATCTCCAGTGAATTGTGTTTGGCGTAATGATGTTGCAGAAAGTGGATGAAATACAGTACATCTGTCGCATTAAAAGTGCGATGCACAAACTTTTCGAAGGGCTTCCGTTCTTTGGGTGTATGATGCAAGACAAAACGATACGGGTCGTTATCCATCCATTCCATCAGTCGGTTACAACTATTGATAATCGACTTCCTGTTGCCCCACGCCAGCGTGGCCGCGAAGAATCCCGCAATCTCGATATCCTGCGCGCGCGTGTAGCGATGTGGAATCAGAATCGGGTCATCCTGTATGAATGATTTTCGATTGTACTTATCGCAGTAATATTCGAGCAGGTCGATGGTTTGCTGTGGCATCATACGGAATATATTTCAGGCATGTCGGTCGCGGGAATGTTCATGCGCTTCCACTACGATGGTTTTTACATATTTGCCGGCATACCATAATCCGACGAAGGCCAGCAAGGAAAGAAACGGTATGTTTTTCTGCATCAGGAAGAAATCATAGGCGCCGTGCAGCAATATCGGATAAATCAGCCCCTTGCGCAACAATTCCTGTTGATGGGTCGTGTCAAACTTGGCAATGCCGACATGATAGCCCATCATCACCGCGAATACGGCGTGTGCAGGAATGGCGGTAAACATGCGCAGCAGTGCGGTACTCACGCCACCATCGGCGACATAAAATATATTCTCGAAAGCCGCGAAGCCCATGCCGACCATCACAGCATAGACAATGCCATCCAGCGGTTCGTTGAATTCTTTGCGCTTGAAAAGAATATAGCGCAGAAAGAAAAATTTGGCAAATTCCTCACTCAGTGCCACCACCAGAAACGCGTAGATGGCGGTATTCACGGGGTTTTCAGAAATCTCGAAAAACTGTCCGCCAATCAGTGTGCTCACCACTGCGGGAAAGGTGCTGAACACACCAAAGCCAAATGCGACGAACAGCAACCAGAATGGCTCCTTGTCAAAGCGGTCTTTGTGGATGATGTATCCGCAAACCGCCAGTGCAGGCGCTATGGCTAATATGAGTATCGTCCAACTCATGGATGGAAATTAAAGGTACAGATTTTCGGATGATTTCGCGATTAGACGAAACTTAGCCCAGTGCTTTTTTCAAATCTTCTATCAGGTCGTCTGCATCTTCGATGCCCACGCTGAGACGAATCAGAGAATCCACGACGCCGGTTTTCTGGCGCTCTGCCAGCGGAATACTGGCATGTGTCATGGTGGCAGGATGGCCAATGAGACTTTCCACACCGCCTAGCGATTCTGCCAGAGAGAACAACTGCGTCGAGGACAACACCTTATTGGCTGCTTCGATGCGGTCATCTTTCAGGGAGAAGGATACCATAGCGCCAAATTTCTTCATTTGCTTCTTGGCAATGTTATGTCCCGGATGGCTGGCGAAGCCCGGATAATTTACGGTAGCTACCGCAGGATGAGACGCCAGAAAAGCCGCAATTTTTTCGGCGTTCTCGCAGGCTCTTTCCACTCGGATATGCAGCGTTTTGATACCGCGCAAAATGAGGAAACAATCCTGAGGGCCCGGCACGGCACCGCTCGCGTTCTGAATAAAATATAACTGATCGGCGAGTGCTTTCTCTTTCACCACGATGGCACCATGGATGACGTCACTGTGTCCGCCGAGGTATTTGGTGGCAGAATGCAAAACAAAATCGGCACCCAGATCGAGTGGCGTCTGCAAGTACGGAGACGCGAATGTATTATCGACACACACCAGCAGGTTATGCTTTTTGGCAAGTTCGCATACCGCCGCGATGTCGACGATATTCAACATCGGATTGGTGGGTGTTTCTATCCAGATGAGTTTGGTTTTCGGGTTAATGGCATTTTCGATATTCGCGATATTGGTCATATCCACGAAAGAAAATTCCATTCCGAATTTGCCGTATACTTTGGTAAAAATGCGGTAAGTGCCGCCGTATAAATCGTTGCAGGAGATGATATGATCGCCGCTTTGAAAGAGTTTCATGATGGCATCCGTCGCGGCAAGTCCGCTGGCAAAACAAATGCCATGCTGTCCGTTTTCCAGAGCAGCCAGCTGATTTTGCAATACGTTGCGCGTCGGATTCTGTGTACGGGCATATTCATAGCCTTTATGTACACCGGGTGCATCCTGCACATAGGTAGAAGTCTGAAAAATAGGTGTCATGATAGCACCTGAACTTTGGTCCGGTTCTATGCCTGCGTGTATAGCTTTGGTGGCGAATTTCATTTGCTGTGTATTTAGTAATGAGTACTGAGTATTTCTAATTTTTCTTATTTCAACAGATTAATCACGAGTCCGGATTTCAGTTTAGGCTCGAACCACGTGGATTTCGGCGGCATGATATTGCCGGAATCTGCGATGGCAATGAGCTGGTCGAGTGAGACAGGATACAAGGCGAATGCGATGGCCATTTCGCCCGAGTCCACGCGTTTCTGCAGTTCTCCCAGACCTCGGATGCCGCCTACAAAATCGATGCGTTTGTCGGTGCGCTGGTCTTTGATACCGAGCACCTCATCCAATACAAATTTAGACAGAATCGTAACATCCAATACGCCGATCGGGTCGTTTGGGTTATATGTATCATCGTGTGCGGTGAGTTTATACCAGACACCGTTCAGATACATGGAAAATTCATGCAGCTGTGTTGGCTTGTAGATGTCCGCCCCTTTTGCTTCCACCTCAAAATGCGATTTTATTTTATCCAGCAATTCCGTTTCCGTCAAACCGTTCAGGTCTTTCACCAATCGGTTGTAATCCTGGATCTGCAACTGATTCGAAGGAAAGAGACAGGACAAGAAGAAATTGTAAGATTCATTTCCGGTGTGGTTCGGATTCTCCTCGCGGAGTTGTCGGCCCACTTTCGCGGCACCTGCAGAGCGGTGATGGCCGTCGGCAATATAGCTGGCCGGCACTTTTTCGCTGAATAATTCCACCAGTTTTCGCGTGATGTTTTCGTTGTCTATTTTCCACAACTGATGACGGACATTCTGCGAATCAACATAATCGTTTTCCGTTTGGTGATGGGCGCAATAATGTTCGATGATGGCATCGATTTCGTCCACCGGTTTATACGTCAGAAATACCATGCCCGGCTGCGCCATTTTGGTTTTCATGTGGCGGATACGGTCGTTTTCTTTCGCCACCAATGTCAGTTCGTGTTTCTTGATGCGATCTTCGAAATAATCATCAATGGAACTGCCTGCCACCAATCCGGTCTGCGTGCGGCCATCCATGGTTTGCGCGTAAATATACAGACAAGGTGTTTCATCCTGCA
>JADLAH010000006.1 GCA_020848315.1 Chitinophagales bacterium
AAGTCGTACAAAGACCTGCCGATTCGTCTGGCGGAATACGGCACCTGCTACCGCTACGAAGATTCCGGCAGTTTGTTCGGACTGATGCGCGTGCGCTCGCTGCAGATGAATGACGCGCACATCTATTGCACCAAAGAACAGTTTGAAGAAGAGTTCAGAGCCGTGAACGCGATGTACCTGAAATACTTCAAGATTTTCGGCATCGACAAATACAAAATGCGCCTGAGTAAACACGAGCCCTCCAAGCTCGGACAGAAATATATCAACGAACCGGAACTCTGGATAGAAACAGAAAACATGGTGCGCGACGTGCTCGTCAGCTCAGGCATTCCATTCGAGGAAGTGCCGGACGAAGCGGCTTTCTACGGACCTAAGATTGACATTCAGATCTACTCCGCGATTGGCCGTGAGTTTACGCTGGCCACCAATCAGGTGGACTTCGCGCAGGGCAAACGCTTCAACCTGAAATACATCAACAAAGACAATCAGGAAGACTTCCCGATTATCATCCACCGCGCGCCGCTGAGTACGCACGAACGCTTCATCGGCTTCCTGCTCGAGCATTTCGCGGGCAACTTCCCGGTATGGCTGGCTCCGAAGCAAATCGCGATACTGCCGATCAGCGATAAGTTCCTCGACTATGCGACCGATCTGATGAAATCGCTGAAAGCACAGGGCTTCCGCGTGAAACTGGACGAGCGTGCCGAGAAAATCGGCAAGAAAATCCGGGATGCGGAGATGATGAAAATCCCGTATATGGCGATTATCGGCGAGAAGGAAGTGCAGAACCGGGAAGTATCGCTGCGCAAACACGGACAAGGCGACCTGGGTGCTTACACGCCGGAGGCGCTGACGACGCTGCTGACCGCGGAATCACAACTGAACGCTTAAGAGATGGCCGTATGGCTGCTGCTCACCTGCCTCCTGCTGGCCGGCACTCCGCCGACGAAGTTTCCTATTGTATTTTCGGGCAAGGTTGTGGCTATCAAAGACGGCGACACCTTTGAAGTGATGCACAACGGCAAGGCACAAACGGTGCGGCTCTACGGCATCGACTGTCCGGAGAAATCGCAGCCCTTCGGGAAAGCCGCCAAGCAATACGCCAGCCAGTGGTGTTTCGGGAAAACCGTCACTGTATATTGCCAGCAAAAGAAAGACCGCTATCAGCGCTATATCGGGAAAGTGTATGTTGGCCAGCAGTCCGTGAATGAAGCGATGCTGCAGGCCGGCTACGCGTGGCACTTCAAGCAATATTCCAAAGACGCGAACTACGCGCAACTGGAAAAACAGGCCAAAGCCAACAAAAAAGGCCTGTGGTCTGTGCCCGGCGCGATACCACCTTGGGAATGGAGGAAGAAATAATGAGTTAATTAGATAATTAGATGATTAGCCAATTAGCTAATTATTTCCGCGACGCTGTCTTCACCTCCTTGGAGGGGACTGAGAGGTGGGTTACGCCGCGACGCTGACTTATTTATTACTGCCTGCTACTTACTACTTTGAAAGTCCACAGTCGACAGTCCACAGTCCGTCGTTTCTGCGAGGCCACCAAAAAAGTGCGTCTTTGCGAGCGCAGCGTGACAATCTGTTGAATTAATGGAGAATGGATAATTGAAAATGGATAATTCGTTCATCGGCTAATTGTTTTATTCGCTAATTGCTTCAGCGACTGAGCATTACACCTAACTCATTAAGCATCAACATTATTAACAAACCAATCAATTAGCCTGTTAATAATTATTTTTAAAAATAATAATATCTACTATTCACTTTTTGTAGAAAATGCTATATTTGAATTAAAGATAAACGCTACAGCTTAGCGCATATCTATCCATATTTGGGTGTATAGGCGCTACTTTATAGCGGATATAAACAAGTTATATGCCATACCGCCATGTTTGCGGAAAACTTTGGTGAGTAAAAAGAAAATGCTACATTTGAAAATAAAAAATGGTATCGTTAGAACAAGACTTACAAAAGGTAAAACAAAGTATTGATCAGTTTGGAGAAATTACACATAGAGTTCTACAATATCTTCCAATTGTCATTAGTAAATCAGAAGTCAAAAACGATTATATCATTCATTCTTCACAGATTGCTGGAACTACCAAATTTGTCCGTCCAATAAACAAAGAATTATTTCTAAATAAACCAGAAGATTTTGAAAAGAATTTTGTCCAATTAAAAGAAATTTTTGAAAAGATAAAATCAAATATGAAAATCGACCAATCTGAAAAGGATTGTATCGACAGAACTGTATATACAATTCAACAATCAATCGGTGCTGGCCTAGATTTATTGGTAGCTCAAAATAGTGCTCGAAAACATGTTGGTAATAGATTTGAAGAACTCATCAAAGCGGTTTTTACTGAAATTGGTGTCGTTAATAAAAAACTTGTACTTCAAATTCCTTATGAAACTGATGAAGGTTCAAAAACATACAAATGTGAGAATGATTTGATTTTATCTCCACATGAAAAGGTTCAATCAACCGCAAACTCATTGGATGAATTTGAAATAGTCGTATCTGTTAAAACAACATCTAAAGATAGACTAGGCAAAATGTTTATTGACAAAATTCTTTTGGAAAGATTTGTAGATCATCCACAGAAAGTAATCGGCATATTTTTAAACGACGTTCAAAGAAAAGAAGACAACAATATTAGTTTTACACTTGTTTCCGGTTTATTTATGGTTTATACTAAGTTTCTAACAAAACTAGATGGAATATATTATTTGGATCCTCCACCAAATGCATCAAAAAAACCTTATTCGGATCATATGAAAAGATTTTCAGAATTAATAACGACCGATTATAAAGCGCTATTCTCCTCTTAATTTCTTACGACGGTTTTTTGATGCAACTTCATCTTTTTTCCCGGAGAT
>JADLAH010000007.1 GCA_020848315.1 Chitinophagales bacterium
CTTGCAAAGCCTTCGGCGCGCAGTTCATCGGTGATGGTAACATCCAGGGCTACGGTGATGCCATTGCCTGCAGCCACCAGCCATCCCTGAATATCATCCGACACGATTTCTACTTCTTCCAGCAGAATATTGAACACCTCTCCATCTACGGAAAGGTCGATATTTCCTGCTGTTTCCAGCTGTCGGATCTGGTCCGCGTCCAGTTGCTGAATCAACTCTGAAGCCGCCTTCATCTTGCCACCGAGTTTCTTGCCGAGCAGTTTAAAATTTGGTTTTACTTTCTTGGAAATAATGCCGGAAGTATCGCTGATGTATTCGATTTCCTTGATATTGACTTCCGTCAGAATCAACTCTTTCACGAGATCGACCTGACTGATGAAATTTTTGTCAATGGCCGGGATGAGTATCTTCCCGAGTGGCTGACGTACTTTGATTTTCGTTTTCTTTCTCAACGACAACACCATGGATGAAATTTCCTGCGCCCATTCCATACGCTGCTCCAATGCCGCATCTATCCGGCTGCTGTCACTTTCCTGTAACAGGGAAAGATGTACGGAAGACGTGGTGCTGTTGAGGTGCTGATACAGCCAGTCGCTGAAAAACGGTGCTACCGGGCTCATCAGCTGCGCCACCACATTCAGACATTCGTGCAGGGTTTCAAACGCGGCTTTTTTATCCGTAGAAAGCTCATTGCCCCAGAATCTTCTTCTCGACAAACGCACATACCAGTTGGATAAATGCTCAATCACAAAATCCTCGATGGCGCGGGTGGCTTTGGTAGGCTCATAGTCGCTGTACGCTTCCGTCACTTCCTGTACGAGGCTGTTCAGTTTGGAGATGACCCAACGGTCGATCTCGGAGCGCTCCGCCACCGGTACGGCTGTGGCCGCATCCATTTTGAAACCATCGATATTCGCGTAGATAGCGAAGAAATTATAGGTATTGTACAAGGTTCCGAACAGCTTGCGGGATACTTCCTGCAAACCTTCTTCGTCAAACTTAAGGTTGTCCCATGGCTGTGAATTGGAAATCATATACCAGCGGGTGGTGTCCGCGCCATATTTGCCGATAGTGGCAAACGGATCTACGGCATTGCCTTTGCTCTTCGACATTTTATTGCCGTTTTTATCGAGTACAAGACCGTTGGATACTACATTTTTATAGGCCACCGAATCAAACAGCATCACCGCGATGGCGTGCAGCGTATAGAACCAGCCGCGCGTCTGATCGACGCCTTCGGCGATGAAATCCGCAGGAAAAGACTGGCGGAATGTTTCTTTATTTTCAAAAGGGAAATGCCACTGTGCATACGGCATGGCGCCACTGTCGAACCATACGTCTATCAGATCGCTTTCGCGTTTCATCGGCTTGCCGGATGGCGACACCAGCACGATTTCATCCACAAAAGGTTTGTGCAAATCGAATGGTTTTTCCAGGATGTCTGCGGTCATCAATCCCGCTGCTATCGACTGTTGCATCGCGGCTTTCAGGTCCTCCACGGAGCCGATGCAGACTTCTTCACTGCCATCTTCCGTACGCCATATATTCAGCGGCGTGCCCCAGTAACGGGAGCGCGACAGATTCCAGTCCACCAGATTTTCCAGCCACTGTCCGAAACGGCCGGAGCCCGTGCTTTCCGGTTTCCAGTTGATGGTCTTGTTCAATGCTATCATCCGCTCTTTGAGCGCGGTCACCTTGATGAACCAGGAATCCAACGGATAATAGATAATCGGCTTGTCTGTTCTCCAGCAATGTGGATAGCTGTGTTCGTATTTCTCTACTTTGAAAGCGCGGTTTTCCTTTTTCAGCTTCACGCAGATATCAATATCCACCGATACATAGTTCGGTTCATTCTTATAGTCTTTGACATATCGTCCGGAAAATTCGCCGACACCATCTACAAACTTACCCTCCTTGTCTACGAGGGTGAGTGCGCCGATGCCGTTTTCTGCCGCGACGCGCATGTCATCCGCACCGAAGCTTGGCGCGATATGCACGATACCCGTACCATCGGAGGTGGTGACAAAATCGCCGGTAATCACACGGAAAGCATCGCCATCAATTACAGCCTGCTGATTGGCTTCAAAGGGCAGCAATTGGTCGTAGCGGAGGCCGGCCACTTCTTTTCCTGTAAATGCGGTCATTATCTGATACGGCAGGTTTTTACCATCCTGCTGATAATCGCTGACATCCTTTCCTTCGTTGTCCGGATGGAAAAATTTATGCATCAGATCGCGGGCGAGGATGACCTGCACCGGCTGATGGGTGTATGGGTTGACGGTTTTCACCAATACATATTCAATGTTGGCGCCTACCGCTAAAGCCGTATTGGAAGGCAAGGTCCACGGTGTGGTAGTCCAGGCCAGAAAGAAGTACTCGCTTTCTTTGTCTGCAAAAAGGGCGCTTTGCGCAACAGACTCCGCACTTATCTTGAACTGCGCCACGGCGGAAGTATCTTTCACATCGCGGTAGCAACCCGGAAGATTGAGTTCGTGCGAACTTAATCCCGTGCCTGCCGCCGGTGAATAAGGCTGAATTTTCAGTCCTTTGTAGAGCAGCTTCTTGTCGTATAATTCTTTCAGCAACCACCAGATAGACTCGATGTAATCGTTTTCAAAAGTGATATACGGATGCTCGAGGTCGACCCAATAGCCCATTTTCTGGGTAATATCATCCCAGACATCTTTGAACTTCATCACCTCTTCGCGGCACTTTTGATTGTATTCCGCAATCGTCACTTTCGTGCCGATATCTTTTTTGGTGATACCGAGGATCTTCTCCACCTGCAGCTCCACCGGCAGTCCGTGCGTATCCCAGCCACCCTTGCGCTTTACCTGATATCCCTGCAGCGTTTTGAAGCGGCAAAAAATATCTTTGATGGTTCTGGCCAGAACGTGGTGGATGCCGGGCATCCCGTTGGCACTCGGTGGTCCTTCGTAGAAAACAAAAGAAGGTTTTCCTTCGCGGGTGGTGATACTCTTTTCAAAAACATTTTCCGCTTTCCAGTAGGCGAGCATCTGTTGTTCTATCTGTGTCTGTGTCAGGTTTTTAATTTCCTGATATTGCTTTTTACCTGTCATACCTTACGCTGCTTCAAAATTTGCGCAAAGATACGAAATACCTGTATGAATACTAAGAATTTAGCATTAATATATGGCGAAGAATATCACATAAAATAGTAGCTTTGAGACGGCAATCATTATTATTCGCCGATTTAAGATTTGCTATGAGATCTATGTTCGATATCCGTTCTGTACTGCTGAAAGCGACCTGTATCGCGTCAGGTCTGCTCTGCGCTTTATCCGGATTTGCGGAAAACAAACCGCTGGGTACGTGGACGGCGCACCTGCCGCTGCAGAGCGCGACATCCGTTTGCCAGAGCAAAGACTACGTCTATGCAGCCTGCCAGAACGGAGTGCTCGGCATCAACATCAGCAATAATTTCATGGAACGCTACACCAAAGTGGACGGACTTTCGGAAGTCTTTACCTCACAGGTAGGCTACGACACTGCGACCTCGACGCTGGTGATTGCTTATCAGAATGCCAACATTGACCTGATTAAAAAGGGGAAAATCACCCGCCTGCCCTACCTGAAAAATGCGATTATTTCCGGCGACAAAAGTGTGTACGCGATTTATTGCACGAATGGATTTGCCTATCTGGGCACCGGACTCGGCGTTTTAAAAATAGATCTGACCAAACAGGAAATCGCGGATACCTATCCTTTCACCGAAGGTGCGAACAGCTATCGGGTGAACGGCGTCTATGCGGACGACAATGCCATTTACTGCGCCACCACCAAAGGTGTTTTGAAAGGCATTATCTCTCCGGCGGTGAACCTCATCAACTTCAACAACTGGACACTCTACACCAACGGCATACCTGCTGCGGAAGCGAGCGCGATTACTGCCTATCAGGGCAAACTGACGGCAGCGGTGGGCAACAGCATCTATCAGTTGGATGGCGGCAGCTGGACAGTGCTTTTTTCGGAGAGCAACTGGAAAACCCTGCACCTGAACAACTCCAACGGCAAATTGCTGGTGGCGCAGCAGAAGGATGTCAGCGGCAATATCACCGACAAAAGACTGGGCATCTGGAATGGCAGCAGCTTTACGTTCTACGGCAATCAGTTTGCCATTGAGCGGCCGATGCAGGTATTGCAGGACAGGCTCGGCAACCTGTGGCACGCCGACTTATTCCGCGGCGCGGTGCAGCAGCAGGGCGGCAGTTTCACCGCGTTGTATCCCAATGCTCCATTCGCTATTACCTCTAAAGAAATGGGATTCCTGGATGGCGAATTATGGGTGACCTCTTCCTCCATCGGGTCGAGTGCCAATCCGAATTTCAACAAAAACGGGATTTATCACTACAAGGAGCAGAACTGGGAAAACCTCACTATTTACAACACGCCACAACTCGATAGTTTTTACGACATATCTGTGGCGCAACCGATTCCTGCGGACAACAGCATGCTGTTCGGTTCGCAGACAGGCATACTGGAATATAAAGTAGCCTCGGGCACCTTTACCATCAATAAATTCAGGCCGAATGCGACCAATCCCTCGGAAAGAATTTTCCGTATCACGGGTGCAGATATTGATATCGACGGCAATGTGTG
The DNA here is from genome assembly GCA_020848315.1 of Chitinophagales bacterium. GTDB lineage: Bacteria > Bacteroidota > Bacteroidia > Chitinophagales > JADIYW01 > JADJSS01. The sequence continues at coordinate 4,621 of JADLAH010000007.1, forward strand.
GATGTCCGATACTTATTCCAACGTGCCGATTGTGTGTCGCAAAGCGGATGGCAGCTATGTTTATTTCAACTCCGGATTTCTGAACGGCAATCTGGTGAAAGATATCCTGGTGGATGACTATAATCAGATTTGGGTGGCGAAGGAAAATGTGAATGGCGGACTCACCGTGCTGAACTACGGTTCCGATATCGATGACAAATCCGATGACCAGTATTTCAATATTGCGAATCTGCCGGTAAACAATGTCATCTGCATGGTCAAAGACAATGACGGCGTCATCTGGCTCGGCACCGGCAAGGGCATTGCCACCATCCCGTGCGCCGGCTACGTCACCGACTACGCCTGTGAAGCGGAGCAAATTTGTGTGGACCGCAAGGACGGCAGCGGCTTCTGCGACTACCTGCTCGAAGATGAGATAATAACCTGCATCGCGGTGGATGCCGCCAACAGAAAATGGATAGGCACCAACAACGGTATTTTTCTGATCAGTGCCGACGGACAGGAAACGGTTCATTATTTCAATGAAGACAACTCGCCGCTGCTGTCGAATGTCATTCGCGGCATCACCATCGAACCGGCTTCCGGAGAAGTATTCATTGGCACCGACAAAGGCTTATGTGCTTTCCGTTCGGATGCGACGCTGACCGGTTCAGACACGCCCGAACCGTTTGTATATCCCAATCCGGTGCGCCCCGATTATTCAGGACCAATTGCTTTCAAAGGCATCCCCAACAACTGCAATGTGAAGATTGTGGACGTGAGCGGTAATCTGGTGTATGAAACCACCGCCAACGGCGGACAGGCCACCTGGGACGGACTGCTGCTGAACGGCGAAAGGGCGGCAACGGGCGTTTACTATGCCTTGTGCAAAGGTGAAGGCAAGAAAGACAAAGCGAAACTGAAATTCGTATTTATCAAGTAACTACACCAGTCTTTTCAGGGCTTCCACGATTTCATAGAGCACGAATGTATCTGTCGCGCAATAGTCTTTCAGCTGCTGCAGACTGCGCGGATGTCCTGCATCATCGGGCTGATAAAACAACTCGTTATACATGGCCATCGCCTCTTCTCCGTCCTTCACGCTGCCTTTGGCAAACTCATCGCGCTGCAGCATGGCATTGCCGATGGCTTTCAGGGAAAAACTGCCCTCTTGCTTGGGATGATAATAATACATTTCCTTAAACGGAATTTCGATGTCTATAATGCGATTGATGCGCTGGAAAATCTCATTTTTGTATTCCGGAAAATCGGATGCCAGTCGGAACAGCACGCCTTTTTCCATCAGGGTATTGAACACCAGGATGCTGCCCTGCCCTGTCGTCGCATCCAGGAAATCGGCGATGAAATTGCGGCGGTTATCCGTCCCCACCGGCGAGATATAATCGCGGTGCTGTAAGGGTGACTCCTGACTTTCTTTGTAATGCAGGGAATACAAAAACGGCATTCTTTCGTACGGTTTTGTTCCTGTAAAAATCGGAATGGCCGGCTGAAAAGCCTCGACATCAAAATAGTACAGCGGATACTGTATCACCGACAGGAAATCGGCGAGTTTATCTTTCCGGATATATGGCATTTGCCGCTGATAACTCTCCACGATGACCTTCTGTCTCGCGTTCAGGTCATCGGTGATTTCCAGCTGGTCGATCATATCGACACCGCGTTCCTTCAGCACGCTTTTTTCCTGCATGGAAATGCCCGGCAGATACCAGATGGAAGATTTATCCAGCTCTTTCCAGCAATATCCCTGAAAATCGCACGGATAAGGCTTGGTGCAGTGCGGTCCGATGGTCACTTCCGGTATCGTCGACATCGACAGTGTTTCTATCGCGTTTTCTATGGTTTTTTCCACGAAAGGAATGCGCTCCTGAATTTCGTGGAGTACGGAAGTTTTCTTAAAATACTGATCGACTTCCAATGTCTCGGACAGCACATAATCGCTATTGATATTGACGATAAAGAAGTCTTCGAGCGGCAATCCGCTTCGGGTAATCACATAATACTGAATAGTAGCATCCAGCAGATAGGTGGCCGAAATCCGGAGAGAACTTTTCACCTCGTAAGCGTACCATTTCCCGTCTTTCAACACCAGCATATCGAGCGCGGCGAGGATGCCGTTGTAGCGAAAAGCCGCTTCATAGATAACGGGAAACTGCTGCTGCACCAACAGCCTGGTGGCCGCCACCGACTCATCATAGCTGAACGGATTGGGCGGAGAACAGTCCTTGCCGCCCGGGAAGAGCTGATGGGCCAGTTTTCCCACGCGATGCCCTCGGTCAAACTTCTGCTGCTGCACCGCATTGGGCTTGTCCCTCAGGTTGTACTGATTTTTATAGAGATACAAAGATTTACTGCATTGGATGCTCCGAATCAGCGTGGATTTACTTAAACTGTTCTTCTTACTCCCCATGTGCCGATTCTGAATATTTTGGAATAAAATCCATAACTTAGCGAAAAAATTTCCATGAAACTAAGAATTTTTACCATTATTTCGGTGGTTCTTTTTTGCACAGGCACTGTTTGGGCGCAAAAAGGTGGTTCCATCAGCATCGGCGGCACACCGGGTCTTTCCTACATGCTGGCGCAGAATGCTTATTATTTTGACGGCGACCACAAAGAACTGGACTACAAAGCCAAGTTCAGCTACCACGTTTTTGTACAGGGCGGCTACAACTTCAAAGAACAGCATGGTTTTGTGACCTATGCCAATTTCTGTCAGGAAGGACAGCGCTACAAGGATGAATTCAAATGGTCTGCATCCGGACACCCTGAAATCATCGGCACCCACGAAAAGGAAGTGGACTTCAAATACATGGGCTTTGGTGTTTTATACCGTTTTTCTCCGCTGTTGGCAGGACAGAAACAGCATATCCGCACGGATGATATCCGCTGGAGAATGAAATTGCTGGTCGGTGTGGAAACCGACTTCCTTCTGAATGCGCAGATGAAATACAAGATTACCACCAAAGGAACGACAACGGCCAATACAATGCCTTACCCAATCCCTGCCTCTCTGGGTGGCTATCCGGGATATGAGCCGAATAACAGCGATAACTACAAATCTTTTTTTAAAACCGTGCAGGGTGTGGGCGTGCTGAAATTCGGTTTTGACTATACCTTTACGAACAATCTGTTTCTGGGTTTTGCCGTGGAAACGAAATTCGGATTCAACGATATCAACGCGGATGCCTACCGCAAACATCCGGAATACAGAAAATCCAAGAATTATTTCCTGGGTCTGAATGTGGAATTTGGTTATAACTTCCAGAAAGA
>JADLAH010000008.1 GCA_020848315.1 Chitinophagales bacterium
AAAAGATAAAAGCAAAAAAGGCGGTAGCAAAGCGCAAAGCGAAGCTCCTCTGACCAAAGCGGATATTGAATTACAAGCCATCTTCATAGAAGGGATGCAGGCATACCTGCTCGGCAATCCGCAGGATGCCGTAGCCAAATTCAACGAAGTGCTGCGCCGCGACCCTAAAAATGATGCAGCCCTCTACCAACTGGCCAAGATTGCCTTTGAATCCGGCAATATGGACAAGGCGATTCAGTATGCGCAGAGTGCTATCCGCATCAATCCGAACAACGAATATTATTACCAGTACCTGGCAGAAGCCAAAGGTGAAAAACAGGATTTTGACGGGGCTTCCAAAACTTATGAAACCTTGCTGAAACTCAAACCCAAAGAATACGATTACTATTACGACTGGGCTTATATGCTGGCCAAGGCCGGAAAATACAAAGAGGCCATCGACGTCTATAATCTGCTGGAACAGAAAACCGGTGTGCAGGAAGAGATTATCTTTCAGAAACAGCCGATGTACATCAAACTGGGAAGAGTGGACGAAGCGGTCGCGGATGTAGAGAAACTGGTAAAAATTTATCCCGCTGACGCCCGCTATCTCCTGCTGATTGGGGAAATGTATGAAGCCAACGAAATGTATGACAAAGCGATTCAAACCTATTATCGCGCGCTGAAAGTCGACTCCAACTACATCGAATCCTATTTGTCGCTCGCCGAAGTATTCAGAAAAAAAGGCAATGAAAAAGAATATCAGCGATTGGTCAAACAGGCGTTTTCCAACCCCAAACTGGATATCGACTCCAAGATTGTAACGTTTATTCCATACATCGAACGCCTTTCTAAAGATACCAGTCTGAGCGAAGAAGTGATGCAGATGGCTGAGATGATTGAAAAAGCGCATCCCGATGATGTAAAAGCCATAACGGCAAAAGCCGATGTGCTCTATAATTCCGGCAAGAAAAAAGAGGCACAGGCCTATTACGAAAAATCTATCGGACTCACCGATGTACCGGCTACTGTCTGGATTCAGATGTATATCCTTGATACGGAACTGGAAGATTTCGATCACTTGATGGCATATACCCAAAAGGGAATAGCTGCCAATCCCAAAGATCCGTTCGGCTATTTCTATCACGCGATTGCCTGTCAGCAAAAAAAATCTTATCAGCAGGCGGCGGATGTGTTGCTGAAAGCGTTCTCGGTCTTATCTGATAAGGAAAGAAAATCAGGTATGCTGACACCTCAACTCAAACTGCAGATGCTTATCACGCTCGGAGATGTGTCCTATGAACTGAAAAATTACGCACGGTCTGACAGCGCCTACGAGTCTGCACTGGAAATAGATCCGAACAATGCTACGGTGCTGAACAACTACGCTTATTACCTTTCCGAGCGCGATGAAACGATGCTGGAAAAGGCGGAGCGCATGAGCAAAAAATCCAACCTGCTGGTCGACAATAACTCCGCGTTCCTGGATACCTATGCCTGGATCATGTTCAAGATGAAGAACTACGACGAGGCGCTCGACTGGATAGAGGAAGCCATGCAACAAACCGATGCCCGTGAGCGCGCCGAACTCCTGTCGCACTACGGCGATATTCTGTTTAAAAACGGACAGGTGGAAAAGGCGATTCAGCAATGGCAGAGAGCCATAGAAAAAGGCGGCGACAAGGAGATACTGGAGAAAAAGATAAAAAACAGAAAGATTGATTGATGGTCCGGCAGTTTCGCCACAAAATACATCCGGTATGTATTCAGATAAACATCCCTGCAAAGGAATTTCGTTGTACCCGCTGCTGTTCTTAGTGGCAGCATTCCTGCTGCACGGATGCCGTTCGCCGCAGACAACTACTGTAGGAAAACAGGAAAAATCGCCTGTTCCGCAGACGACACAGCCACTCACCATAAAAGATACCAATGCGGCTCGCATAATGCAGCAGCTCCGCGATAATTCGATTCATTTCAGCGAACTCACCGCCCGCCTGAAAACAAAAGTCAGCTCACCGGAGCTCAATCAGAGTTTCACAACTAACATTCGTTGGAAAAAAGGCGAAAAAATCTGGCTGTCAATGTCTATTATTGGCATCGAAGGCGCGCGTGTACTCATCACCCGCGACAGCATTCAGATCATGGACAAGATTAATAACCGCTACATTTTGAAACCGATAGATTATATAAGGGAAAAAACATTCGTGCAGCTTTCTTTCGATGACATTGAGCAGTTGCTCCTCGGACAGATGCTGTTCGCGGAAGCGGCGGAGGTCAGCTATGCCGCCAATGCCACCAATCATACCCTCAGTTTCGATGGCGGACGTTTCCTGTCGCATCTGATTTTTGACAAGTCATCCACGCATTTGTCCGGTCAGTATATCACCGATAAAATGTACATGCAGACATTGTCATCGCAATACCAGAATTATCAGCCACAGCTGGGCAAACAATTTCCGATGGACCGCGAACTTAAAATGAGCAGCGGTGTGTCCACGTTCGAAATGATTGCCAAATTTCAGAGTATCGAAATCAAAGAAAATTTAGAATACCCGTTTTATATAAATCCAGCATTCACCATTGAAAAATAAAACCGACATACACGCTTTGTTCCGCATTTCCGCTATCGCAGGTGGCCTCCTGCTGTTTTTTATGCTGGCTGTTTCACCCATCATAGCACAGGATAAGAAAGCGACACTGGAAGCGAAGAAGAAAAAATTGCAGGAAGAAATTCAGTATACGCAGAAAATTCTGACACAAACCAAAGCATCCAAGGATGCGACAATGGCCGATCTCGCCGCGCTGACCAAACAAATAGAATTACGTCAGAAACTTATCAAAGAGGTGGAATCGGAAATCGGAGATTACACCGAAAAAATCAATCAGAATGTTGACTCACTGAAAGTGCGGGAGCAACAACTCCTCCAACTGAAAAAGGAATATGCCGATGCGGTAGTGCGCACCTACAAACAACAAAGATTTGCAGACCAGTTGCTTTTTGTGGTGAGTGCCAATTCTTTCTCCGAAGCATTGCGCCGCGTAAGCTACCTCCGCAAATACGCGACTTTCCGATCCGTGCAAGCCGCCGAAATATTGCACAAAAAATCGGATATCAGTCAGCAGATAGCCCAGATTGACGCCAAAAAGAAAACCAAAGAACAGTTGCTGACGGGACAGGTGAAAGAGAAAACGCAACTCAATAAAACTGTCACACAAAAAAATGCTGTGGTGCAGACGCTGAAGAAAAAGGAAAAAGATCTGCAGGCGAAAATCATTAAGAAACAAGCGGAATCGAAAAAACTGGATGCACAGATTGAAGCTATTATCAAAAAAGAAATAGAAGCGGCGCGCATCGCGGAAGAGAAACGCCAGAAAGAAGAAGCCGCCAAGATAGCTGCTGCAGAAGCGGCTAAGAAAAAGGCAGCGGAAGAAGCGATTAAGAAAGCGAAAGACGCCGGCAAAGAGCCTTCCAAAGAAGATCTGGCCACTGTCAGCAAGAAAACCACCACCCCGGTGACTACCACTGCCACCCCGGAATATACACAGCTGACCTCCAATTTTTACGGCAACAAAGGCAACCTGCCTTGGCCGGTAGAAAAAGGATTTATCAGCAAAGGATTCGGAAAATACAGCCATCCCGATTTGAGTGGCGTGTCGTTTGAAAACAATGGCATTGACATCCGCACGGATGCCGGCATCGGTGTGCGTTCCGTGTTTGAAGGAAAAGTGGTGGGGCTCCTGTCTAATCCGACCTTTAAAAATGCCGTCATTATCAGTCACGGTGAGTATTTTACGGTGTATTCCAAGCTCGCTTCCGTCAATGTGACCAAAGGCCAGAAAATCAGCACGAAACAGGTAATCGGTACGGCCTACACGGACGAAGATGACATCACCGAAGTGCACCTTGAAGTGTGGAAGGGCGCCGCCAAACTGAATCCTGCCGACTGGATTTATAAGAAATAAGTTTGCTATCTTGTTGTCGAAATGAAGTTGTTGATACCTAATATCAGGCAATATATTATATCCTGCACGCTGCTGAGTGTAGTGTTGCTGGCTTCCTGCGAAGAAAATGACATCGCCAAAGTGAAGGCCATGTTTGATGAAAAGGAAGTGGATGTCGAAGTGGCCGATAGTGTGCAGTTTATCTACAAAGAAGACCAGTATGCCCGCGCGGTGGTCACCGGAAAAACGGTGAAAAGATATACCCGCACACAGAACAAACTCGAGTTTACCGACGGACTCATCGTGCGGTTTTATGACCAGTTGAAGCTGATTTCCGTGCTGAAAGCAGACTTTGCGGAGAACAACGACTCGGAGCAGAAAGTGCTGGTATCGGGAAATGTGTATATGGAAAGTGCCAAATACGAACGCATGGAAACGCAGGAACTGACCTGGGATATGCGCGCCAAAAGAGTCTATACCGATAAAGCCATCAAAATCCGCACACAGGACCATATTATCTACGGCGTCGGCTTCGACTCGGATGAGGACTTTTCTAATTATACCATCCGCAAGGTAAACGGAATCGTTTCTGTTTCGGACGACAATAGTTTTAATAACTTCTGACCTTTCCGGGCAACATCGCCTCATTTATTTTTTATATCTTTACCTTGTAATTATGCTGGCGACTATCTTACTGATCATACTCACCCTGCTTTTTTCCGCCCTTTTTTCGGGCATAGAAATCGCATTTTTGTCCGCCAACAAACTCAAAGTGGAACTGAGCTATCAGCGCGGAACGCTGTCGGGAAAAATCCTGAATGACTATATCAAACATCCTTCCAAGTTTATTGTCACTACGCTGCTGGGCAATAATATCGCGCTGATTGCATTCGGTATTCTGTCCGCCAAATTGATGGAGCCGCTGCTCGAAGAATATCTGCGTGCCGGTTTTTTTGTGCTGCTGATACAGACGATTATCTCTACGGTCGTAGTGTTGTTTCTGGGAGAATTCATTCCCAAAGTGATTTTCAAAGTATTTGCCGACAGCATCCTGCCCGTGATGGCGGTGCCATTCCGCATCATCCACTGGGTACTCACGCCGGGTGTGTTTATTATCAACGGATTGTCGACGCTGCTCTTCAAACTGGCCGGTGTGAAAGTGTCGGAAACGGATATACAATTTACTTCCGTCGATTTGGAAAAGTTCATCAAAGACCATTCTGTCAGCGAAGAAGAAGAGGAGGAAGTGGATACCGAACTATTTGAAAACGCGCTGTATCTTAAAAAGCTGCGGGTACGTGATTGCATGGTGCCGCGCCGCGAAATTACGGCAATCGACATCAGCGAACCGGTGGAGGAACTCAAGAAAATCATCATTGAAACCTACCATTCACGAATTCTGA
>JADLAH010000009.1 GCA_020848315.1 Chitinophagales bacterium
ATATATCGTCTCTTTACCGAACCGGGTGATACCGCTTCCGGACAGCAGTTCTTTTCTGACAGTCACCGCATCGTGATGGACAGAAAAAGCCTGTTTATTGTACCCAAAGACACCGTGCGCGACAATTATAAAGTCATAGAGCAATTACCGGATCAGATTATTTTCAATAATTATAAAATACAGTGTTCCGTATTGCCGGTGCATGAACTGAATATGAAACAGTCGGAGCGGTACGCTTATTTTGATGCGGACAAAATCCGGTTTCCGCTCAGCATTCGCTATGCCGCCGAAGGCGACTATTTCTATCCACTTGGACTCAGCAAGCCCAAAACACCCGGAAAGGCAGGTAAAAAGAAATTGTCCAAATATTTCAAGGACCAGAAATTATCGCTGATAGAAAAAGAAAATACGCCTTTGCTGTTTTCCGGTGAACATCTCATCTGGCTGATTGGCCACCGTACCGACGACCGTTACAAAGTCACCGAAAAAACAACCCGCGTTCTCAAAATGCTGGTGCTAGACAGGTAGGTATTATCAGAAATCCTGCATAGTCTTGTGGTGTCTTTTTCTCTTGAAATGAGTGCGTTTGATGTTGTCGTCGTTTATTGTGATAATGCTGATATTTCCATCTGCTTCCAATATGGCGAGATGCACTTCCGCCGCACTATTAACTCCATGTTCGCGTACTGCTGACATCAGTTCATCCTTACTCAATAACACTTTCTCCAGGTTTTTAGACAGGATATTTCCATTGTGAATTAACATCACCGGTGATGGCTGCACCAGCTTCCGGATACCTTTGAATCGAAACATCAGATAACCCAACAGTGCGTTCAATAAAAACAAAACGATGGCCGCTGAAATACCGCCACTCAGACTCGTATTATCTCCAACCATTGCATTCTGCACAGCATTACTGATTAACACAATCAGAACAAGGTCTGCAATCGACAATTGAGAGAGCTCCCGTTTGCCGAAAATACGGAATGCGATCACCATAAATACATATACGCAACTGCTTCGTATGATAATATCTGAGAGAGCTTGAAAGTCCATAAATGAAAATTTAGGTGTTAATGTCAATAATTATGTTTTTCTTAAAAAACAGGCTGCATGATAGGCTTTCGCCATATTCTTGCTAAATTTAGCCCTTCATATCCGAAAAAAAATCTGTTTCATGAAAATTTCTCTCAACTGGCTGAAAACTTATGTCCGATTTGACCTGTCAAATGATGAACTTAAGGACTTGCTCACAGATATTGGCCTGGAAGTAGAAAGCATGGAACCCTATGAATCGGTGAAAGGTGGCCTTCAAGGCCTTGTGGTGGGCCATGTGCTGGAAAGAGAAAAACACCCGGATGCCGATAAACTGTCGGTGTGCAAGGTGGATGTCGGCACAGAAACACTACAGATTGTATGCGGTGCGCCCAATGTGGCCGCCGGACAAAAAGTGATAGTGGCCTTGGTGGGCACTACGCTCTATCCGACAGCAGGTGAGTCTTTTACCATTAAAAAAGCGAAAATAAGAGGGGTGGAATCCATCGGGATGATATGTGCCGAAGATGAAATCGGTATCGGAACTTCCCACGCCGGCATCATGGTGCTGGATGCAGAAACACCTGTTGCTAAACCGGCCGCGGAATTGTTCGGTGTCGAAAATGATATGGTGATAGAAATCGGATTGACGCCCAACCGCACAGACGCTTTCTCCCATATCGGCGTAGCCCGCGATTTAGCGGCAGCCCTGGCTTTCCGCAAGAAGACCGATACACAGGTGCAGCTTCCAACGGTAGCTACTGTTCCTGCAGGAATGCCGGAGCCGGTGTCCGTAGAGGTGCAGGCGACAACGGCTTGTCCGAAATACCTCGGATTGGTATTGCGCAATGTGCAAGTCAAAGAGTCGCCAGACTGGCTGAAAAACAGACTCAAGGCAATCGGACAAAAGCCCATCAATAATGTGGTGGATATCACTAATTTTGTGTTGCACGAATTTGGTCAGCCGCTCCATGCATTTGATCTGTCCGCCATTCAGGGAAATAAAATCATTGTCCGCCATCTGCCGGCAAAAACGGAATTTCTGGCATTGGACAATACTAAAATAGCATTGCACGAAGAAGATCTGATGATTTGCGATGGCAACAGCAACGGCATGTGCATCGCAGGTGTGTATGGCGGATTGCATTCCGGTGTGCAGGATACGACCAAAGATGTATTTCTGGAAAGTGCGTATTTCCAGCCGTCTTCGATTCGCAGAACTTCGACGCGCCACGGACTGAGAACAGAAGCCGCCGTGCATTTTGAGAAAGGCATCGACCCGAACAGAACGGAAATGGCGCTGCTGCGTGCCGCGGCCTTGCTGCAGGAGGTGGCCGGTGCGGAAATTGCGTCGTCCGTTATTACGGGCAGTAATACGGCATTCCCACCGTTCCCTGTCACGCTGGAATATCGCAATGTGAAACGCCTCACCGGCGCAGACATCAGCAAAGAAGATATCCGCAGCATTCTGTCGCTGCTCGAAATCGGTATCGTCGCGGAAAACGAGGATCAGTTGGAATTGCAGGTGCCGCCTTACCGCACCGACGTCACCCGCGAAGCCGATGTGATTGAAGATATTCTCCGTATTTACGGCTTTAATAATGTGGTGATCCCGACCAAAATCAATGCCTCGCTGAGCTTCAGCAATCGTTTCGATGCTGCTGCTCTATACAACAAAACCGCGGATTTGCTGGTAGCTTCCGGCTATTTCGAGATGATGAATAACTCCATCACGAAATCAAAATATCAGGAAAAACTGCCGCACCTGCCGGCTGATAGTTGGGTGCGCCTGCTCAGCTCCATCAATGTGGAGCTCGATGTGATGCGGAATAATATGCTCTTCTCGGGATTGGAAAGTGTGGCGCACAACATCAACCACAAAAACGCGAATGTCAAATTATTTGAATTTGGCAAGACCTATACCAAATCGGAGGAAAATCACCACGAGAAAAATCACCTCGCTATCTTCATTTCCGGCAATCGGTCGGCGGCCAACTGGAACACGCCGCTTCGCAAGACGGATTTCTATTACCTGAAATCCATCGTGGACAGTGTACTCATCAGCAATGGCCTGATACAATATGTGCCTGCCGAAAAGGAAGCATCCGAAGGATTCGAATATGCATTGTCCTACCAAATCAATGGCAAAGAGGTCGCAACATTCGGAAAAGTACATCCATCCTTGGCCAAAGCCATGGATATCAAGCAAGAAGTGTTTTTTGCCGATATCAACTGGGATCTGGTCGTTAAGCTGGCGGCGAAAGTGAATACCCGCTACAAAGAAATTGCCAAATATCCGTCCGTAAAGCGCGACCTGGCGTTGTTGCTGGATAAAAAAGTGCAGTTTGAAGCGGTAAAATCAATTGCGGTGAAGTTTGGAAAGAAAATTTTGCGTAATATTGAACTCTTTGATATCTATCAGGATGAAAAAATAGGAGCGGATAATAAGTCTTATGCCGTGAGTTTTACGTTCAGAGATGATGATAAGACCTTGCAGGATGCTGAAATTGAAACCGTTATGAAGAAACTGATGCAGGAATTTCAAACACAATTAAACGCGCAAATTCGTTAAAATGGCAAAGTTTGATGATAAATGGGCGAGGATTTTTAAAAAAATTCAACTAATTTTAGACAAGAATCAAAAATTAGAGGAGCATAATGAGTCCCTGTTACAGAAGATTCATACCTTGGAAAAACAAATTGAAGAACAAAACAAAGAAAAAGAAAGCTTAAAAGAACAGATTCAATACATAAAAGCAGCAAAGGAAGTGCACTTATCTGAAAAAGAAAGGGCGATGACCAAGCAACAGCTGAAAGAGTTTATGGACGAAATTGATGAATGTTTGGCAAAATTGATACAATAATGGCAGAACCACTCAACATAAATCTGATGATTGCCGGAAGGCCTTACAAGTTGAAGGTGACGCCTGATGAGGAAGGGTATGTGAGACAGGCAGCGAAGGAAATCAACGATAAAATTGCCGAATATCAAAAAACATTGCTCACCCGCGATCGTCAGGATTTCCTGTCGATGATTGCCCTGCAGTCGGGCGCGGAGGCATTGCAGAATAAAAACAAGGCCACCAACGCCAATATTGACGCCAAACTCGATGAACTCGAAGCATTGCTTGATCGTCATTTAGGGCTCACACTCTTCTGATTTTCAGGTTATTCCTAGGCTGTGTAAAACACGTGTAAAAAAGCAATCCAACCGTTGCTTATATTTGTGCGTAAACCTGTTTTGACAATATGACAACCATATAACACGACATAACTATTTTTTTTAACCATTAAATGTAAGCAAGTGGATCCTATCATTTTAACTATAATTGCCGGAGTCGTAGCCCTTGGAATAGGGATTGTACTCGGTAAATTTATTTTCAAAGCCAACGTAGATAAGCAGTTGGCAGAAGCGAAATTGGCCGAAGAAAAAGCCAGAACCATCGAAGAAGCTGCTAAGACAGAAGCAGAACTCATCAAAAAAAGTGCACTTACATCTGCGGAGTCTATCAAAAAGGACAAGATGATGGAGGCGAAAGAGTATTTCCTGAAACAAAAAGAAGAACATAACAAGGAAATTGAACAACGCAACCGGAAAATGCTGGAAGCGGAAAACCGCGCCAAACAAATCGAGCAGTCGCTCAAAGACAAGCTCGCCAACACCAACAAGCAGGAAAAAGAGAATGAAGCACTCAAAAATAAGCTGAACGAACAGATTGAACTGGCCAATGTGAAACGCGGTGAACTGGAAAAAGCACACGCGGAACACATTGAAAAACTGGAGCAAGTGGCTAAACTGTCCGCCGACGAAGCAAAAGCGCAGTTGGTGGAACAACTCAAAAGCAAGGCGCAGACAGACGCAATGGCTTATGTGAAAAAAGTAATGGACGAGGCAAAACTGAAGGCCAACAAGGAAGCCAAGAAAATCATCATCCAGACAATACAGCGTACTTCCGCGGAAACCGCTATCGAAAATACCGTTTCTGTTTTCAATCTTTCCAGCGATGAGCAGAAAGGACAGATTATCGGACGCGAAGGCCGTAACATCCGTGCACTGGAAGCGGCAACGGGCGTGGAGATTATCGTCGACGATACCCCGGAAGCGATTATTATCTCCGGCTACGATGCCTACAAACGCGAGATTGCCCGCTTGTCGCTGCAGCGACTGGTGGCTGATGGTCGTATCCACCCCGCTCGTATTGAAGAGGTAGTAGCCAAAACAGAAAAACAACTCGAACAGCAGATTATGGAAATCGGTGAACGTACCGTTATCGACCTCGGCGTTCACGGCTTACATCCGGAACTGATTCGTTTGGTGGGGAAAATGAGATTCCGCTCTTCTTACGGACAAAACCTGTTACAGCACTCTCGCGAGGTGGCCAATCTTTGTGCTATCATGGCCAGCGAACTCGGACTCAACGCCAAAGTGGCCAAACGCGCCGGTTTGTTGCATGATATAGGTAAGGTGTCGGATGAAGATCCGGAATTGTCGCACGCGCTGCTTGGTGCCAAACTGTGTGAAAAATACGGCGAATCACCGGTGATTGTGAATGCGGTAGGCGCGCACCACGACGAGATGGAAATGTCTTACATCATCTCGCCGATTATTCAGGCTTGTGACTCTATTTCAGGGGCACGTCCGGGCGCACGTCGCGAGATCATGGAAAGCTATATGAAGCGTATCGACGAATTGGAAAAACTCGCTGTTTCCTATCAGGGCGTACAGAAAGCTTATGCCATCCAGGCCGGCCGCGAGTTGCGCGTGTTGGTAGAAGCGGAGAAAGTGGACGACCAGAAAGTGGAGGAAATATCCTTTAAGATTGCACAGCAAATCCAGGATGAAATGACCTATCCGGGACAAATAAAAGTAACCGTTATCCGCGAAACAAGAAGCGTATCGGTCGCAAAATAAACAAGTATACCAAACTTGATATTCAAACGGCGAAGTAGTATTACTTCGCCGTTTTTGTATGTGTGATAGTAATTATAGCATACCTTGATATCATTATTACTATTCCATCATATGATTTTATGTTTATTACAAGTATCTCAATACGTAAGATTGCAGAGTTATTAAATTCTGACTAAATATATTGAATACATAATTGTGGTAGTTTTTTTTTGTCGGAAAGTAGTCTTGGAATACACTATTTTTGTGTATTGTTGAGAAGTTATATGTGAATATATTATTAGCACTTTGTTTTTTATCTTTTGTTTTATCGTTGTTTTACTGTTTTTATTTATATTGCATTGGGTTCGTATTATATATCTTGTTTTTTTTGTCTAAAACCATACAATTATGAAATCATTTATTTCTAATGTCATTCCATTAGAGGAGTGTAAACAAGTGCTAGATTTGGATATTAATATATCATACGTGTACGATGTTGATAGTCAGCAAGTGATTTGTATGAATAAGAGTGCCAGCCAATTTTTTGGTGTCACAAACGAAGACCTTGCTGATATTCACAACAGATTTATAGCCAAGTATGTGCATCCCGAGGATTTTACCCTGTTGCAGGGATATCGGATATATCTCGATAGTATATCTGGTGGTAAATTTAATTTGATTATTAAATATAAGCGCCATGATGGCGAGTATAAGTGGATGTATGCAAATGCCAATCCTGTAGTTTTTAATGCGAATGGCTATGTGCGTTGTTTGCAGGTTAGTTGTGTTGACTTGGAAGAGACATTACATCATCCGGAAAAAAAGTCTGTATCCAAAAATACGTTTGAAAGTAGCAGGCTGCTTCAGCAGCAGGATTTGTACAGCCAGATATCCCCTAAGGAGCGAATGATATTAAAGGGAATAGCGGAGGAAAAATCCAGTGGGGTTATCGCGAAGGAATTAAATCTTTCCGTTAAAACGGTGAATACGCACAGAAATAATATTTTGAAAAAATTGAACACAAAATCGTCTATTGGTGTGGTGAAACATGCCATTATGTTAGGAATTGTATGAAATTGAAATAGCTAAATAAAGATTGTGAGCAATAAACTATATCCTGTATTTACTGAGTTGGTTTCGAAATATGCTTCCTCAACAGCAGACCCTAAAATTTCACTGGCGAGGCTGAAAGTATTGTGTGAGGAGGCCGATTTTCCAGCATGTGTCATCATTTTGGATGATACAGTATCGGTATGGTTGAATATTTGGAATGCGAAAATGCTTTCTTTGCAAACAAGAAATTTATCTCTTCAGGAGGTACAACGATTTATGCCGGATTACAATTCGCATCAGTTTGTTAAATTAATCTCTTATTTTAACGACCCGGAACATCAGGATAATATACTGCAATATTTTAACTGCTACCAGTTAAATGAAGAACTGAATTGGATGTATACCTGTAGTAAGTTAGTCTATACGTCTCCGGATAATGATATTCGCTATATTTTGGTAATGGGAATGGATGCGGAGGAATTTATGCGCTCATTTGATGATGCGGCAGATGCCTCTGATAATTGGCCGAGTATTTCGGAATGGAATACCGCAGCAGAAAAGCTAAAAACGCTCACACCGCGGGAAAAACAAGTGTTGCAGCTGATTTATGATGAATATACATCTGCTGAAATTGCTGAGATTCTCTTTCTTAGCAAATCCTCTATAGATGCCTACCGGAAGTCGATGCTTAAAAAGCTGGACGTAAAGAATGCCATCGGCCTGTTGAAATTTGCCATGCTGATGAAAAGTATGGGTGAGGAATGGTGATTTTGAGTAGTTAGTATTTAGTATTGAGTAGTTAGACGGCGTCGCGGAGAACCCACCCCTCAGTACCAATACAGAGGAGGGGAAGCAACGTCGCGGAATCGGCGGACGGCGGTCTGATTTTTCAATGACCACAAATCAAATGGTAATCACTTCATCTTCGCACGGTCTGTGTTTCCCCTCTTGAGAGGGGATGAAGGGGTGTGTAAAGAGATTCAACGTCGCAGCAGGACACTGCAAAAACGCTAAACCATGAACCGTCAACGGTGAACTAATTATCCATTATCCATTCTCCATTAAAAAAAACAGATTGCTTCGTACCCCACGATGACACACCTTTTGGGAAACATCGTGGTAATGGCATCCTGCCTACCATGCACGAATAAATATGGATATGCGATTCGGGAATAGAGATTTCCAACATGCTTCAATTGTACAATTCCACCCTTCAACAATTGCACTAAACGGTGGACTATCGATTATCGACCGTAGACTAAATCTGAAATCTCAATTCCCAAATCCTAATTCCCGTATCCCAAATCCTACTGTCTCTCGAAGATGTTTATACGCATCATTAGCAAAATATTCCATGCTCCGTTCCGGGCTAATATTCTAATTCCATCCATTCTCCCCAAAACAAAGATGCAGATATTTACGAGGTAAACTGCGTATTTATGATAATTTATTACTATAAATATGTGGTAAGTTAGTTGCTCGCAATAGAAATAATCAGTAGCTTTGTGTTTGAGCTGAATCCAACATTTAACTAGGTGATCCCACAGGTACTACAGAAA
>JADLAH010000010.1 GCA_020848315.1 Chitinophagales bacterium
TTGGTACAAGTTGATTAATGCCGGAGAATTTCCGCATACACTGCCGCATATTTCTGCACGCCGTTTTGCAAGGCAAAATATTCCTGCGCACCTGCGATGATTTGCTGTTCATCAAATCGGGCGGACAACATCTGCTGTACGGCATCCTGATAAGCTTCGCGATTAAATGAACGAACCAGGATTCCGCTCTGATATTTTTCTACGATATGGTCCGTATCACCCACATTGGTGTTGCACACCACCGGGACACCCATGGCCATTATCTCGCCCTGTTTGGTTGGCGAAGAAGCTTTTTTGGAATAAGACGGCAGAATAAAAAAGACAGAAAAATGACTTAATGCAATCAATGCCGGGATTTCATCCCGATTGCCGGGACGCAGGATAATATCATTGGAAACACCTAATTTTTCTGCTGTTTGCAGAATGCGTTCGTGTTCATCCTTGGTCACAAACAAGAATTTTGCCTGTTTCCGTTGCGCTTTCAGCACGCTGAAAAACTCCATCATTTCCTCGAGCATATACCACGTACCGATAGATCCGAGATAAAGCAAAACATAATCATCCGGCTGTATATTCAATTCCTGCGCCAACCGCGACTTTTGAGCAATATCGACCTGTTGCTTGTTAAATAAATCAAGGTCAGCACAACAGGGTATCACCGCAATTTTTACGGGATTATTGCGGATATGAGACCATTGGTGTATTTCCTGTTTCGCGTTTTCTGTGAGGCTAATCGTATAATCGGCATTTTCCAGAAATTGTTTTTCCTTGTTTTTGAAATACCGGTACACGGATTTATACAACGGGTTGCTGAGATTCCACAATTTTCCATCCACTCTCTCATCAGCCCAAAGTCCTCGCATGTCAAAAATGAATTTAACGCCATACTTTTCTTTCAACTGCAATCCTACCAACGCCGCGATATAACTCCGGCAATGTACTGCCGAAAAATTGCTGGTCGTGTGTAGCTCAAGTGCCTTTTTCTTCAGCTGAAATACATCATATACTGTCGACAGAACGGGCGGTTTTTTGGTATAAGGAATCGGCTGCCAGTCAATACCATTGGCCTTCAGCAATTCCGAAATCCTGGATTTATTTTTCTCAAATGCCTCGGGCTTCTCACAGCTCAGCAACGTGATGGAATAGCCTTTGTGGGTCAGTCCGATGAGGTAAGGAATCACCTGTGACTGTCCGAGCGGATCCGTCATGCCATCGTAAGATATATATAGTACCGGAATTGCCATTTACGTATTTTCTTCTAGCCACCAGTGCAAAATGATAATTGTCCAGAGTCTGCCGTATAAATATTCTTCTCCGGCAAGGAATCTGTTTTTCAGATCCTGCACATACAGATTCGTCAGAATATCGTATTTATTGATAATAACATTGTTGAGGTATTTATCGAGCAGATAGCTGAATCTGCCTTTGAGCCAGTAAGGCAATGGGATAGCGAAGCCCCATTTCGGGCGGTTGAAATATTCTCTCGGCAGATAATCATAAAGTATCTCTTTCAGGATATATTTGGATACACCTTTATGATAACGGAGGTTAGGATCGATATTGACAGCGTATTCCACCACTCTGTGATCCAGATATGGCACCCTGCTTTCCAGCGAATATTTCATACTGGCGCGGTCTACTTTCACCAGCAAATCATCTTTGAGATAATAGTTTACATCCCATAGGGATTGTTTTCCTTTGGCGGACAATTCTCTGCGGATACCGGTGACAGGTTCATTTATTCTATCGAACTCAAATGTTTCGTCGAGCAGTAAATGCTTTAAATCTTTTTCGGAATGAAAATATTGCTCCTGCGAGAAAATATGGCTTCTGATATGTGCCTGTGACGGATAATCCAGCAGCAATCCGCCTCGCTTATACTTTTGATTGGCATATTGCGTCGCCCAGAAAACAGGCTTTCGGAATGTCTGTACAACAGGATTATCCAGTCGGGAAGCCCAGTTATACATGCCGTATCCGAGAAACAACTCATCCGCACCATCTCCGGAAAGTGTTACGGTGACATGCTTTCTGGCCAACTTCGACACAATCATGGTCGGATAGGCAGATGCATCGGCGAATGGTTCATCATAATGCGTGATGATATCTGACAGAATACCTTCCACTTCATCTTCCGTCAGGCGAAACGCATGATGTTCGGTTTTTAAATGTTGGGCAATCTTCAGCGCATATTCAGACTCATCGTATTTTTTGCTGTCATAGCCAATGCTGAATGTCTTGATGGTATCTTTTTTCAGGGATGCTGCAATGGCTGTCACCAGACTGGAATCGATGCCGCCACTCAGGAAACTGCCAACGGGCACATCGCTGACAAGTTGTTTATCTACCGAATCTATCAGCAATTCTTTCAGCGCTTTCTTTGTTGTTGCAAAATCACGGTGCACATCCGGTTCTATCGCATCTTTCAGGTTCCAGTACCTTTCCACTGGCAGCACAAATCCGGGATTGACATCTTTCACCGAGAAAACCGCATAGCAACCCGCCGGAAACTTGGATACTTGTTTAAATATCGTATTGGGTTCTGAAATAAAACCCAAGTGTAAGAACTCAGGAATTATTTCGTAATGAATATCCTTGCGGAAATCAGGCAAGCCCTTGAGGGCTTTTATTTCTGAAGCAAAGGCCAGTCGCTCTTCGTCAAAATAACAAAAAAGCGGTTTGATGCCAACTCTGTCTCTGCAAACAATTACTTTCTCTTCCACAATATCATAGATGATAAAAGCAAACATGCCATTGAGCAACGCAAACGATTGAACGCCTGCTTTTACATATGCTTCCAGTATCACCTCCGTATCGCCGGTAGTGCGTGTCTGCAGCTGCAACTGTTCTCTTATTTCCCTGTAATTATAGAGTTCTCCGTTGTACACGATAACATATCTGCCGCAACTGGAAAAGAATGGCTGATTGGATGCCGGCGAAAGGTCAATAATGGAAAGCCTTTTATGTCCCAGCATGACCGACTGATTTTCATTTTCATAAAAACCTTCCGCGTCCGGCCCTCTGTGGTGCATCGCATTAGTGGTCCTGATAAAGTCCTCCCTGCTGATTTTTTTATTATTGGAAATATAGCCTGATATGCCGCACATAATTTTATCCGAATGAAGCTAAAATATTTCTTTTCAGCAGGGTTTTAATAATACCAAAAAATCTTCTGTCAAAGACTGCCAGCGGGTTGTAGCTCAGCGCTCTGAGCAAATATTGCAACGACGCTTTATTGATTCTTGCTATGGCCAGGTGCAGCGACACATACAATAAACTGTTGGAAATAAACTGATGTCTTTTTTTACCGTAAATCTTATTCACTACCTTGTCTGCAAATGCATACTTGATCAGCAGATCTTTTCGTGTTACCAAAGGACCCTGTTTGATGTTAAAAATCACACTTCGCTCTTCGTGGGAATGCAGGGAACAGGTTACTTTCTTGGGAGTATGAATCGGAAAACGGGCAGCGAGTCTCATCCAGAGTTCGTAATCCTCGGATCCGGACAAATCTCTGTCTCCGTTGAACTGATAGCGAACCGCTACTTCTCTTTTCAGAATGATTCCGCTGCAACCCATATAATTGCCGTGAATCATCTTCTCATTGAGATTGTCGGGCATCGCTGCCACCTGCAATACTTTTTTGTCAGAATCCACCACATCGAAATCAAAGCGAATAACCTCCGGGTTTTTGTTGGCTTTAATATATTTTGCAGCTTCTTCAAGATGTGTAGGATATAAGAAATCGTCAGAATCAAGCAGGGTGACATAATCCCCTTTGGCCAGGTTAAATCCTGTATTTCGGGCTACTGCCCGTTCTTCGTTTGTCTTTTTATGATACCTGAATTTCGGATTGGTGATAGCCTTCACGACTTCTTCCGTATTATCCGTGCTGCCGTCATCCACCACTATCACTTCATAATGAGGATAGGTTTGAAGAAAAGTCGTCTCCAGCGTTTCTATAATCATGTGTGCACGATTATAAGCAGGTATGATGATAGAAAAAAAGAGTTCCTTTTCCATGTCAGGGGTGGCTGCGTTCACTTATACTGAATTTCAAAGATAGCAAAAATGTTGACCTTTTGTGCGGCAATCAGCAGCAATCAGGCTTCATACAATTTTTCGAGCGCGGACACTTTCTGTTCGATTGTAAATCTGTCGAGCGAGGAAAGTCCGTTTTTGATAATTTTCCGGCGCAAATCATCATCCGACAACAATCTGTCTATTGCCGAATAAATCTGTTCTGCGTTCTCAAAATCCACCACCAGCGCGTTTTCTCCGTCTTTTACAACATCCGGCGCCACGCCCGACAAAGTAAAAACGCCCGGAATTCCTGCCGCCAGCGCCTCAATATATATCTGACCAAAGGCCTCTATGCGGCAGTTGATGGGCACATGCACAAACACATCAAAACTCTTGAAAAGAGCTGCATTGTCGTGCTCAAAGGCAATTTCCACATAGGCCTCTTCGGGCAATTGCTGCAACATTTGCTGCACCGTAGATTTGTATTCCCCTTTTGCATTGGCCAGCACCAGTTTTGCAGTCGGATATTTTTCCCTGAGCCGGGCAAAGGCAGGAATAATATACTGAATGCCTTTGAGGTGCAGATATCTTGAAATAACACCAATAACAGGGTGTGTATGCAGTTGATATTTATCTTTTATAGCCTGTATTCTGTCGGCGGAAACATCAGAAAAATCCTCCAGCGGAAAGCCATGGTGAATAAGTACTACTTTATTTTCCGGACAGCCTTCCATCTCTGTCAGTACTTCTTGCACATTCCCGCAAGTCGCGATCACCTGTGTAGAGAGCTTGTTGACGAGTTTGTCATATTTCACGCCTGACGGCGCGTATTCGTGGTGTTGTGTGGCGTAATGTCTCGTATAAATGCGCTTTTTAATGCCCGCTATAAATGCTGCCGTGATGCCAATCAGTCCGCCTTCGAACAAATGCGCGTGTACCACATCGGGTTTTTCCCTGCGAAGTATTTTAACCGTTTGCCACAATGCGGTTGCAATGTCTTTTTTGCCGGTATAGGATACATGAAAAAACGGGATATTTCTCTCTTTGCAAAACTGATGGTGCGCAGTATTTTCCTGTGAATGAATGGAAATAAATGAAATTGCAAAACGACTTTTGTCCATGCGATCCGCCACCCATTCAAATTCGTTGGACTTGTCGATATTGGATAATATGTACATTACCTTTTTCATTGCTGCTCCTTTTTGTGATATCCTTCAAATGAATGCACCCCCAAAAGTAAGTTTATTAACTGAAAATATCCTTTGTCCAGCACCGGCAAATTAGGCCAGAACCGTTCGATGGCAAAAAGCAGCGGATAGAACATTATGCAAATCCGGTAAAAGATGGATTTCCAGACCGGATAGTGCAATGCGAGCTGCTGATATCCAAAACTGACGGCATATTTTCGGGTTTCGCCACCTCTCTTTTTTCGCGCCAGCCAACTGCGTGCCTCCACTCTGTCCGCTTCATTATGGTATAAACTACTTACAGGTTGGATATAGAATTTTACTCCCGCTTTTTTTAAGCGCTCCGCAAAATCAAAATCTTCAAAACCCGCATGCGGAAAATTTTCATTATAACCACCCACCGCTGCAAATACAGCTTTTGGCATATACAGAAACTGACTGGTAATGCCGGCGGTTTCAAAGACTTCGGTGTCACTCCAGGGCGCTCCGCGGTTCCAGCCTTTCAACGATGTAAATCCATAATATTCCAGATATCGTCCAAATTTTGTGGATGCAATTTGTTTGCTCAAGGCCGGCGGGTATATCCAGTTCAGATTAATGCACGCATTCGGATATTCAGCTATTGCTTGCTGCAATGCCGTTATATTTCCGGGCTGCATCCACATGTCGTCATCCATAAAAATAAGGTGACCATACACCGCTTTCTCCGCACCCAGATTGCGTGCGGAAGCTACACCGGACTTGAAATTTTTATAAACGGATATCTGCACAGGAAAAACCTCCGGCAATCTGATTTCATCCGTTCCGTCATTAATAATGATAAATTCCACCCTGACATCACGAACCGCAGCAAGCGCCTGCAGCAGCGATTGCTGCAGAATTGCTGATCTGTTTTTCGTAGGTATGATGATGCTGAATTCCAAGATGTATATGCTATTTATTTGAACGTCTATTCCATAATTTCTTCAACCAGACCGGCAGGTATTTTATACGCGATGATAACAGAGCCAGTTGTGCGGCATCTTCCGGATCCAGCAGATCGGGACGGATGCAGGCTATAAGATTTTTGGCTTCCGGATAGTTATTTTTGGCATAAGCAATCTGCACCAGCTGCCACCAGTAATAATGTATCACTTTTTGGATAGTGAATTTGGTTTGTACTTCCGGGTAAAATGCATTTTCCACTTCCTTTACCGCAAACAACTGCTGAAAAATATCCGCTTCCGCTAACCGATATTGTTTGGCCAGTGTGTAATACAGCGCATGCGCTTCCGTGTCAAATTTTATCAGCGAAGTATTGGTTTTAGAAGTCGGATGTGAACGGAAATTAACCAGCACATCATTTGTCCGGCGCACCTGTTCCTTTCCATACATCAGCAAATAACGGATCCACCAGTCTCTGTCCATCACATAGTGAAATGCCGGATTCAGCAGACCGATGTTGTCAATGCAGGTTTTGCGAAAAAAAGTTTCGGGCTGATCGATACGGGCAAAGCCGATGGTCTTTTCAAGCGTCGGGTATATATCCGTTCCTTTGTTCTGATACAATATCTTTCCGTCCTCCACCACATTGCTTCTGCCACCAAACACATTAATATTCGGATCTTCAAATGCTGCTCCGACGGTATGCAAAGTTCCCGCAGTATACCAGTCATCGCTGTTCAGCCAGTTGACCACCACACCTGTCGCCATTTTCAGCCCTTTGTTAATGGCATCACTTTGTCCCTTATCTTTTTCGCTGACCCAGTAAGTAAGGTGCTTTTCATATTTTTTGATAATCTCCGCAGAATTATCTGTGCTGCCGCCATCCATCACCATATATTCCAGATTCGGATAATTTTGCGACAATACCGAATCTATCGTTTGCTCCAGATAAGAGCCCTGATTAAAGGATGGCGTGATGACAGATATTTTGAGCATGCGCAAAAGACGATTTAGATATTACTATTGTGTCAGCAAACGGAGCACCTGCAAAGGAAACGGATATTGCCAGTTCAGCACATTAACATCTCCGACGATATAGGCCGGGAAGAGTGCGCTCAGTAATAAGGTTATCCATACCAGCGCAGAAAAATGCTGAGTGGTTTCATTTTCTTTGACGATACGCAAAGCGATGATGATGGCCGGCAGCATGTAAAACATACTTCTGCTGATATCTATGACCATCAGTGCAACGATGGCGATGATGGCGACGGAGCCGGACAGCATCAGCAGATAATGCCATTGTTTTTTCCACCACAGAACCGCAAGGCTCATCAAAAATATTACCCAAAATCCCTCCATGCCTGTCCATAATCCCATCGGCGCGTTGTTCATCTGATTCACGAAAATATCGAAACCAACAGCACCCGTCGAAGTGTGCAGGCCAAATGCATGTGCCAGATAAAAACGCAAAGCGAAATAAACTATCCAGGCAAGCACCACCGCGGCCACTTGTTTTTTATTGCCATACATGAGATACCAGACAAAAATCAGGGAAGATGCAATTAGTCCGCGTTCATCTATCCACGCCGCACAGGTGAGTGACAGAAATATCAGAAAGACGGAAGAGAAACGCAGGGAAAGCAGCAAAAAAAAGAAAGCGAATCCGTCAAAGAGGGCACAGTTACTGATAAACGAAGACCTTCCGACACCTAAAGAAACATAGGCGAGTGTCAGCAAAATAGTGATGATTTTGTCGGCTGTAATGCGATAAGCGATTTGTGTGAAAAGTAATATACTCATCATGCCCACCAGATGCTGCAGTACAATCATGCCTGCGATATGGAGGCCGGTAAAACGGATGAGCAATGGAATAAGCAAGCGGAATGCCTGTTTGGATTCGTGCGAAGCGGGATCATAATTAAAGTTGGTCAGCGGATGAGCTACCTGCACAAAAATGCGCTCCCAGAATGGAAGAAATTCTCCGTAGATTAAGTCATAACTGGGGAATGCGAAAAACAATAATGTAGATAATATGGTAAGCTCTGCCTGCCAGTTTTTGCGGGCAGCAAATCGTTCCAGCAAACTATTACCTCTGTGATATAACTGAACCAGTCTTTCCGTTATCATGATTTCTTTTTAAAATCTCCGCGCGCGAATTGTTTTTCTATCCAGCAATACATGAGAATAAAAAAGTAACGGCTGCCCATTTCCTTGATTTTCAGTTTGGATTCTCCGTATTTCCGGTTAGTCCAGGAATTGGGCACAATAGCGTACGAATAACCCCGCACGATGGCTTTCAGAGGAAGCTCGAGCGTCAGATTGAAATGTGGCGACAAAAAAGGTTTCAATCCTTCCATCGTTTCACGCTTGTACAACTTAAACGCATTGGTGCAGTCATTGTATTTCAGACGGAAAACTACTTTCACAATAAAATTAGCCAACCTGTTAATTCTTCTTTTCAGCGCCGGATAGTCTATCACTTTTCCGCCATCGCTCCAGCGCGTACCGAATACACAATCGTAATCACCTTCGAGTGCTTTTCGATAAAATTTCACCAGGTCTTCCGGATCATCAGAAAGATCGGCCATCATCACCGCCACATAATCTCCGGAGAAACGCTCCAGTCCGTATCGCACGGCATATCCGAATCCGTTGGGGCCTTGGTTGGTCTCGAACACCAATGTGGGAATTTGTTGTTGTAAAACCTGCAGCACCTGCAACGTATTATCTTTGGAATTGTCGTTGGTGACAAATATTTCATGGTCAATTTTTTCTCTTGACAGGGTTGCATACAAAGTTGTCAGGGTCTCGGGAAGGCTCTCTTCTTCGTTATATGCAGGAATTACGACGCTAAGTTTCATCTGGAGAAAATATGCTGGTTACAAGTTTGTTCAAATTTAACAAAATCAACGGTAATATCATCATTGTTGAGATTGGGGTCTGTTCCTGTCCCTTCACATTGAAAATAGTAATAATCTGCCCCTATTACATTAGCCAGATTATAAAAACAATCCTGTCCGTGTTCCCGATGGATAATATCCAATACTAGTTTGCAATTATTACTGTACACCATATTGGTGAATCCGGCTCCGTGCGAGCCAACAATATATTTTGCATCTTTAAAAAAGTCGGCCTGTTCCTGTATCGACGGTTGCTGCAGGTCATATTTCACAAATCCTCTTTCTTTCAGGAAATCATACAACACATCTTCCTGCAGGGTCTTGCGGAATACGGCATTCTTTCTGCTGATAAATATTTTTTCTCCGGCCGAAGGCCGGTCGCTCCGCAGCATTTTTGACTGGAGCCAGTCGCGCATCTCCAGTGTCACTGCCGGATTGAAAGCCAGTCCACGGCTGAAGTGCGTAGCAAAATGCAGACGTTCCGCTTTGGCGAGTTCGTCTTCTTTTAAATACACAACATCCTTAAATCCGAATATCTGTATAAATTCCTGTGCAAAATGCGGCAGTTTAAAATCCGTAATTATTAAGGTGAGATCCTTCGCCTGCTCGCGAAAAACATACAACCTCGGCATGATTTCGAGCAGCCAGTGGAAATAGTTTTCATAGTACGCATTGTGTGCCACCAGACAATCGCCGGAAATGTATTTTACTTTATTGCGGAGTACTTTTTTATAAAAAGACAAAACCTGTTTGCTGGGTTCAAACATAGAATATACTGACTCTTTCACCACCCAGCCATTTTTGTAGACGATGCCGAACGGAGACACATACGCCTGACTGATTTCGATGCGGTAACTCGCATCTATCTGCTCTTCCGGATGAATGAAGCCGGTTTTTCCGGGAGCCATTTCGTCATAGTTTACAGGCAGTTTCCTGTGTACAATTTGCGCGGGATATAACAGTGTTTTCTTCATTCCGGATTATATCCCTTATTTCAAGATGGAAGCCAGCTGCGCTTCATTTTCCTTCATCCATTCGTAAATTTCCTGAATAATCTGGCGCGGACCGATTTCCGGTTTCCATCCTGTTTTTTCGGTCACCTTTGTGTTGTCTGTAATATAAATGCGGATATCGGCAGTCCGGTTTTCCGGCACTTCATGAATAGGAATAGTATGGCCGGTCACTTCCCGACTCAACATGGTCAGTTCCTGCAACGACACGCTGATTTCGCGGCCACCACCGACATTGAAGATTTCGCCGTTGATCTCTTCGAGATGGTGCATCTGCCAGTCGATCAGGCGGAATAAATCGGCGGTATGCAGCATATCGCGTACCTGTTTTCCTTTGCCACCATAGCCGATATAACTCAATTGCTGATTCCAGAAATGTTTGGCGAGCCACAGCACTACGACGCCCTGGTCAATTTTTCCCATTTGCCACGGACCGGTGAGCACACCGCAGCGGTTGATGACTGTGCGCAATCCGAAGAATTGTTTGTATTCCTGGATAAAAAGTTCGGATGCCAGCTTGGTCGTGCCATATAAGGAACGGTATTTATCCAGCGGAAATTCTTCGCTGATACCTTTTGCAGAAAACCCTTTGATGGTCTGCTCTTCCGCAATTTCAAAACGGGTATCTGCTTCGGTATAATGGATACTTTCTATGGTTTCTATCGGGTAGATACGGGAAGTGGACAGAAAGATAAAGTCGGATTTGTTTTTTGTCGCAAAATTGAGGCAATTGATGGTGCCGTTTAAATTGGTATTCACCAGATAATCCGGTGTGCTGTCGATGCCAGCGAGCACGGATGGTTCCGCACTGGCTTCGAGGATGCAGTCTATTTTCGGCAATCCGTCGAAGTCTTCCTTATTGCGGATATCGCCATGCACAAAATGAATACCGGCACTTTTGAGTCGAGGTAAATTCAGTTCTGAACCTCTTCTTTTGAGATTATCCATCACAAAAATCTCGTATTCCGGATATTTTGCTTTGAAAGACAATGCCATCTGAGAGCCCACGAATCCGGCGCCGCCGGTAATTAATATTGTTTTCATGCGATATTTTGTGTTACACTAAATTAAGTAATTCTTCAAATTTTTCTTTCAGGCGGTTGGTGCTGTGTTTTTCCGAATAGATTTTCCATTGGTCGTATGGAAAATCTTTAGTTATTATTTTGTTTCGAAGTAATTCTAGTTTTTGTATTTGTTCTTCTATATTAATGGCATCTGCAACTTCTCCTAATTGATAATCATTTACATTTTTTCCTATGCATCCTAAATTGGTTGATAGAACAAGCTTATTAAAGAATGAAGATTTAACTAATCGGTTACTAGAGTTATAAAAATTTTTATAAAGTAAATATACTATATCAAAACTACAAAAGAGAGAGTTGTATTCAATGCCTTCATCAACATGTCCAAAAGAAGTGAAACAGTTTTCAGGTAGATTCGAAAAGAAGTCATCAAATTCGTCTAATTGTTGTTGGTTATAATACTTTCTCACATTTTCATGAAAAATACCTGTAAAGACAAAGAAATATTTTGAAGAATCGGCCTTTTTTGCTAATTGCAAAAATTCATACCCACATTTATGGGGTTCTAAGCCAATAGTACCAACCACAATTCGATTACCAGCTTTCTCTTTAATTGTTTTATAAAGTTTATTAGCAATATCAGGTAAAGTACAATCTGCAATATCAGGAAACAGTAAAGTCTTTTTATCTAATCTTTTTTGAACTTCTTCCAGAATTCCTTCATCAAGTATGACTAATGCTTTAAATTTCGGAGAAGTAAAAACAAAATCTTGATTAACTAGCATTGGTTTAGAATATAATAAATATTTTTCTACATAATAGATTCCTGATGAAATCAAAAGTGCTGCCCATTGAAAAGGGAAAATAAAATTATAAATAAAAAGTGGAATTCTTCCTATAAGAAAGAAATCTATATAATTTATAAAAACGAAATCTGTTTTTATTTTAAATTGTTTTTCTGCTGTACGAATTGTTTTTGTTACATTTCGCCAGTTAAACAAAATCCTAATCCGCTCTGCAATTGCAAATGGTATATTCATCCTTTCCCATGAATATTGAAATGAGATATAATATACATGATGTTTCTTGTCTGGGTAATGAATTTCTACCCAATCTTCAATAGGTTTATAATCGGGTATTAAACAAAGTACTTTATAGTTTAATTGCAATAAGGCTGCAATAAATTCACGCATGTAAGCCGTTCTGTGTCCATCATTACCTATTTCTACTAATGTAATAAGTCCTTTCATTTTTATGAATATTTAATTATATCTAGATATTAAATACAAAGTAAGTTCATGTATGTTTGATTTTGTATAGTACATACCATTAAATGTTCCTATCGATGTAAAAACAAACAATACAAACAAAATAAGTTGTTTCGATAAAGTAGAAAAATCTACCATATTATTTTTCTTTAGATAAGCAAAAACAACCAATATACTGATTGTGCTAATTGAAAACCATCTTGTTATATCATATGCGATAAAACACATAATCAACGGCAAAAGCAAAGGCATGGTATATAAAACAACAGAATATTTACATTCTGTTGTTTTATTTAATGTACTTTTTACCAAAAAGGATAATGAAGAAAAACAGATTACACATAAAACAAGTGTAATTATGCCATTTAATGAACTCATTTTTGAAAATGTAATTAATAAATTCAATTTTATATCGCTCTCAAATAATAATTTAAAATGAAAAAACAATCCCTCTGATGTAAATATTTCGTACTCTCCCGTTTGCATGGTTCGATTACAGAAATTGGCAATAATGTCAGAAACAGAGGAATTAGATGTTTTTATATATATAAGCAAAATAGTTAGTAAAATATACTGTATAACAATACCGGCAATGCTTAATTTATCTTTGATTTTCACATAATCAATTAACATTATTATATATATAACTGGCAGGGTTAAAAAATAACTTATATCATGTGTTAAAACAGAAATAATTGACAAAATGAAAACAACAACTCGATAATGTTTTACAGAACTAAATAAATAAACATAACCAATAGTTAAAAACAGTATAATTACAATCGGGTCTAAATAGAATAGCATTTGTGATGACAAATAATGATTAATCCCTAATGGAGCTAATAGTATCGTTAGACACAATAAGAAAGAAGAAGAAAATGGAGCTTCGCTTGAAATAATTCTGACTACAAACAAATACGCAATAACATATAAACAAATAAGTATTAATATATATACTGCATACACAGTAATAGTATTATAATTGTCAATAATTAATTCGAAAAGTGTGCCAAATAAAGCCCTGTTTTTAACGCCATCAGAAACTGAATTGAGAAATTGAAATTTTATAAATAATAAATAGCCTGAAGGGGACGGAATATTAGTTAAAAATGAAACCAATAAAACTACAAATAATATATTATTGTTTTTTGATATTATTTTATTAAATAAACCATGTATTCTATTCATACCTCAATATTTACTAAATTAAGTAATTCTTCAAATTTTTCTTTAAGGCGGTTGGTGCTGTGTTTTTCCGAATAGATTTTCCATTGGTCGATAGGCAAATTGCCGGATTGGATTTTGTTGCGCAGTATTTCCAGTTTCTGGTACTGCTCTTCTATATTCATTTCATCGGCGGTTTCGCCCAATTGATAGCGGGGAATATCGTCTCCCACGCATCCGTAATTATTGCCCAACACCAGACGATGAAAAATAGCGGCTTTGGTCAGGCGATTACTGGAGCTGTAAAAATTGCGGTACATAATATAAATGATATCAAAACTGCAGAAAACGGAATTATATTCCATGCCTTCCTGCAGAGCGCCGGTCTGCCATAAACAGTTTTCGGGCAGATGGTTCATAAAGTGTGTGAATTCCTGCCGTTCCTGTGCCGAAAGATATTGCAGGTGTTCCTCATCATAGACACCGGTAAAAGCAAAAAAGTACTTTTGTGGATCTGCCTGTTTCACCAGCCGTATCAGTGATATCGGGCCTTTATGCGGTTCTAATCCGATAATGCCTACCACCGTTCTGCCCTTTGCAGCAGATTTTATTTTATATGCCAATAGTTGCTGTGGATTTGGCGGTGTATCATCCGCTATCTCCGGGAACAACAACACTTTTTTGCCGATTCTGCCTGCGTATCCTTGCAAAATACCTTCGTCATGTATCGTAACCGCCACACATTTTTTTGCCTTAAAAATGGAATCGAGGTCTCTGAAATTCACTTTCTTGTTCAGAAATTCAGGTTCCATACGGAATAATCTCGGATGAAAATACAATCCGGACCATTTAAAAGGAAACACCAGATCAACCAAAAAGCCGGGAAGCAGGGCCGTCATATAGGAATCTATCCAGTTAAAAAACACCAAATCTATATTTAACTTTAAATCTCGCTCCGTATTTTTCATCAGTGTGCCTAATGATTTCCAGATGGATAGTGTATCCCGGAAAGACTGCCATCTTCCAATATGAACATGATGGTAATCATTTGTATCAATCCGGACAAAATGCACCCTATTTTGGTGTTCTTTACAATGTTCATGCACCCAAGTTGCCAATGGCTCTGTTTTTGGGTAAAAGCAAACCACACGGACATTATTTTCCAGACATGCTTTAATAAACAACTGCATGAAAGCATCCCGGTGGCCACCTATAGAATCATCAAAGAGTGCTATTGTTTTCAAAATTGCGCGTTATTTTTTCTTACTGGAGACAACAAATAGGAGCACTTGTTGCCATTATTTTATTAATTCCCAACTGGATGGTGTGCGTACTATCCCTGCTGATGATTTATTCCATTCTTCTAATTCATCCGGTTTTGGAGTAATTTCTATATTGGTTACGGATGGCACATATTCGAGGTGTCCGCTGAGGCATCTGCTACCCACACTCAGGCTATAGATACCAGCTGACAATGGCGGCGCGTAAGTTACTTTAAATTTATAAATACCCGGTTCTGTTATATCCAACTTCGGAAAAGACGCGGAAGTACGGCATTCCACCAGAATATTGTCCAGTGCATCTTTCATATTGAAGCCGACAATGACTTCTTTGATGGGCTGCAAAAATTCTACGGTAATAATAAAAGACAAAGACTCTCCTTCCATTATCTCCATTCTGCCGTCTTCAAATTCAATTTCCAATAAATTGGTCTCAAACGATTTAGTGCCTGCTCTTGGCAATTTCCGCAAATCAATTTTATTCTGTGTCTTGCTGCTCATCACATACTCCGTCAATGCAGCAGTGACGCCTCCGGAAAACTTGAGTGTTCCGTTTTCCAACAACAGACCATACTTACACAGATTCTGTACCTGCGTAAGGTTGTGGCTCACAAAAAGGATGGTTTTCCCTTCGTTTTTCGACACCTCATCCATTTTTCCGAGACATTTCCTCTGAAATCCGGCATCTCCAACAGCCAATACTTCATCCAGAATCAGGATATCGGTATCCAGATGGGCAGCCACCGCAAACGCGAGGCGGATGCTCATCCCGGAAGAATATCTTTTGAGCGGTGTATCAATATATTTCTCAACACCGGCAAATTCTACTATTTCATCGAGTTTCCGGGCAATTTCTCTGCGGTTCATCCCCAGAATAGCGCCATTCAGAAATACGTTCTCGCGACCGGTGAGCTCACCGTTAAATCCGGTTCCGACTTCCAGCAGGGAGGCCATTTTCCCTTTTATATAAATATTGCCGGTGGTAGGTGTTGTCACCTGTGACAGTATCTTCAACAGGGTCGATTTTCCGGCGCCATTGCGCCCTATCACACCCCACACCTCTCCTTTTTTGATTTCGGCATTGATGTCGCGGAGCGCCCACACATAATCAGACGTGCTTTTTGTAGTGCGATCATTTACCTGTCCTACCTTCAGAAACGGATCTTCCTTTCCCCTGATTCTGGCCCACCAACGGTTCAAATCATGGCTGATAGTGCCCGTACCAATTTCGCCCAGGCGATATTGTTTGCTCACATTCTCAATCTTTATGACGGTATCGGACATAGCTTATACGGTATCTGTAAATGATTTTTCAACTTTATTGAATATATAGACGCCCACTCCGAACATCAGCATGGCAATGCCCAAACTATAGCCCAAATGCAGCCAGTTGAGCATCCCTTTACCGAGAAAAGCGAACCGGAATGTTTCAATTACCGAACTCATCGGATTGGCCACTATCAGCCAGCGGTATTTCTCACTCATGGCAGACATCGGCAAAATCACGGGTGTGGCATACATCAGCAATTGTACGGCGAACTGAATCAGCAGCGCCAAATCGCGGTATTTTGTGGTCAGGGAAGTAATAATCATGCCCATACCGAGTGACAAGACCGCCATGATTAGCAGCAGCAACGGCGTGAGCAGAATGTATAAATTCGGCTGTATGGCGTATTTTCCCGACACCACATAAAACAACAGTATCACCACGAAAAGACCGAACTGAATCAGGAATTTCGTCAGCGAAGACAGCACGATAGACATCGGCACCACCAGTCTGGGAAAATACACCTTCCCGAATAAATGCGCATTGTCTTTAAAGGTGGTAGACGTTTTGGTCAGGCACTCCGCAAAATAGTTCCACGCCGTCACGCCCGACAGATAGAACAAAATCGGTGGCACCGCGTCCGTAGAAAGGTTAGCGATACGACTGAAGATGACCACAAACATCGCAGTGGTAAGCATGGGTTGTATAAAAAACCAGAGCGGTCCAAGAATCGTCTGCTTGTAATTGGTAACGATATCTCTTTTTACAAACAATAGAATCAAGTCTCTGTAAGACCACACATCCTTAAATACCGATGTGGAAAAACGCGATTCGCCGCTTATAATATGAGACCAGTTTTCTTCTTGTTGCATACGGAGGAAAGCAAAGATAAGCAAATAATAAAAGATTAAAAAAGGAAAACGAACTATTTAGAGATGACCGGATGAAGCCCGTTGATAGAGATTTATGGCATAATTTTTATAACTTGCATGCTTTAAATCCTGCCATTCCGCATGTTCGAAACGCCCGTATTATTTTTAGTCTTTAATCGCCTGGATGCGACGAAACGGGTTTTTGCCGGAATAAGAGATGTTCAGCCCAAATATCTGTTCATCGCTGCTGACGGCCCGAGAAATCAGGTGGCCGGCGAAGCAGAGAAAACCGAAGCAGTCCGGAACTATATTCTGGAACACATCGACTGGCCATGTGAGGTGAAGACACTCTTCCGCGATACCAATCTGGGCTGCGGCAAAGCTGTTTCCGGAGCCATCACCTGGTTTTTTGAACACGTGGAAGAGGGAATCATTCTCGAGGACGATACATTGCCTTCGAAAAGTTTTTTCCCTTACTGCGAGGAATTGCTGCACAGATACCGCGATGATTCACGGATCGGCATGATTTCGGGCAATAACTTCCAGCTCGTACCACCGGGTAAATATGATTATATCTTCACAAAATACGTAAGTATATGGGGTTGGGCGACCTGGAAACGGGCATGGTCTTTGTATGACTATAACATGAACAGCTACCGTCAGCAACCCAAAGAGACCGAAGATTTGCTCCGCAACACCTTTGGTCCGGAAGAAATGGCCGCACGCAGCAGGATTTTTGCGGCCACCGCCGAAGGCAAAATAGACACCTGGGATCACCAGTGGTTCTTTTGCTGCCTGCTGCATCACCTGCTGACCATTGTACCGGCTTCTAACCTGATCAGCAATATCGGATTCGGCGAAGATGCCACCCATACCACTGATGCTACGGGCAATCATATGCATTTGCAAACCTGTGACTTGCATTTCCCGCTCAAACATCCTTCTTTTATAGTGCGCTCCGAACAATATGAAAACGCGCTGAACAGGGAACGCAGAAAAAAAACAAATCCACCTTCGCTGACAACAAGATGGGCACAAAAACTGAAAACATGGCTTCATCCACAATAAAAAGACTCTTAAAGCCTGTATATAACCTCGGCAGACTGCGTTTCCAAGACTGGAAGCGGACTTTCTATTATCAGTATTTTCCGGCAAAACCGGAAGTGATTAACTTAAATGCCAATGATATCTGCAATTCAAAATGCACCATGTGCAATATCTGGCAGCAAAAACAAGATATCGAAATTTCTCCGGAGCAACTGTCGCAGATATTTACCGACCCCCTGTTTTCCGACATCAAACACATCGGTATCACCGGAGGAGAACCTACCCTGAGAGAAGACCTGCCCGGATTGTACGAGGCCGCCTGCAAACAGTTGCCCAACCTGAAAGGACTGAGCATTATCACTAATGCCATCAAATCCAAAGATGTTATTAAAAGAATTCTGGAAGTGAAAGAAGTCTGTGACCGCTACGGCAAGACTTTCAGCATCATGGTATCACTGGACGGTGTGGGGCAAACACATGAAAAAATCCGCGGCAGAGAAGGCAATTTCGAGTCGGCCATGGAGGTAATTAATTACTTCAGAAACAACACAAAAATTCCCGTTGCCATCGGCTGCACCATCTCTAAAGAAAACGTGTGGGAAGTAGATGCATTACTCGATTTTTTAAAAAAAGAAAATATATACGGCCGGTTCCGCATCGCAGAATTTATCCAGCGTTTGTATAATGCCGACCGCGGAGATGTCATCCGGAATTTCACGGAAGAAGAGAAATACCATTTACAATGTTTCTTCCAAAAACTCATCATGACTTATGAAAAGGACGAAACCTATCAGCGCACCTATCGGAGCATCATAAATATTCTGGGTGGCGGCCAACGGACTATCGGCTGTCCGTATCAGAGCAAAGGGCTCGTACTGGATTCCAGAGGAGACATACACTACTGCGCGCCCAAATCCAGGAAAATCGGAAATGCCCTGAAAATTTCCGCTTTGCAGACTTTCAACGGACACCTCAGTGAGCGCAGAAGAATCATGAAAGAACATTGCAGCGATTGTGTGCACGACTACCACGCGCCACTCACTTATCGCGAGCAGGTAGAACAATACAAGACCATTTTCTGGAAACTGCTGTACAGAATTGACCATATTTCAAAGGCAAGTTGGCTCAAAATTCCGCTGCTCTTTTCCCGTCCCAACAACACAAATGGCCTCAAACGCGTATATATTGTCGGCTGGTACGGCACCGAAACGGTCGGCGACAAAGCCATTCTCGGTGGTATCATCGATTTTTACAGGGAAAAATACCAAAACAAAGTTGCTTTCTTTATTTCCAGTATCTATCCCTTTGTAACGAAAAAAACCATCCGTGAACTGGACTGTCCCGACGCGACCGTCATTCCGTTCCACAGCTATGATTTTGCAAAATATGCCGCACATGCCGATGAAGTGGTCATGGGCGGCGGACCGCTGATGGATATGGAAACATTGTCCATTCCACAATGGGCATTTAACATCGCGAAATTATTTAAACGCCATACCGTCGTTTTCGGGTGCGGATTAGGTCCGCTAAAAGAAAAGCGGTATATCAACGCCGTGAAAGATATCCTGCTGCACAGCGATGAAATCAAACTGCGCGACAGCAAGTCGGTGGAATATGCAGCAACGGTCCTTCAACTGGACAGAAAAGATATCGTCAACTCCGGTGACAGTGCACATTTTTACATTTCAGCACTGGCAAAAAAAATGGTACCGCAGGAGCCTGCCAATACGCTCGCCTGCTTCCTCCGCGAGTGGACATCCGAATATCAGGGACAGCTCAGCAAGGAAGCTTTTCTGGCTCAGAGAGATGCGTTTGAGCAAGGACTGGCAACAGCCATACAGGATATCTGCAGCCGGCATCAGCTGACTCCTGCCTTCTATCCGATGCATACCTTCACGGTAGGCAATGATGACAGGGATTTTTACCGAAGATTTGTCAATACCTATTTTAAGGATACACCCTATGTATTGTATCAGCAGAATGCCACCATAGAAATCGTGGTGAAGGCGATGACCACCTCGAAGATGAATTTGTGTATGCGATTCCACTCTGTATTATTTGCCTCCACACTACGCACCAATTTCCTCGCGGTGGACTATACCAACGGTGGAAAAATTCTGGGATACTTGTCCGACCACCAGGAAACAGACCGCATGATCAGCCTTCAGCAACTGGCAGAAAACGATACGGAAGCTATCAGAAAATGGTATGCAAAAGCCCATATCTTATGAAGATTGTGCAGGTAAATACCGGCGACACCGGAGGCGCTTTTCAGGCGGCCTACCGCCTGCAGCACGGCCTGCAGACGCAGGGTGTTACTTCTGATTTTCTGGTGCTCTACCAACAGCGGAAAGAACTCCGCGATGTGCAGGAATTTCTGGGCAATCAATCATTTATTTCCAGAATAAAACACTCCGTCAGGTTTAATCTGCTGCAACGAAAGATAGACAAAGCCATACACGGAAAGCCTGCCGCGCTTTTTCGTTTTCCCTACAGTCCTTTCAGAATTCAGGAGCATCCGCTCGTCCGTCAATCAGATATCGTTCATCTTCACTGGATGGCAAAATTCCTGGATTATCCGACTTTTTTCCGGGAAATAAAACAGCCGGTGGTCTGGACATTGCACGATACCAACCCCTTCAACGGCGGATTTAATTATGAAAGCTACGCGTTACCGGAATATCAGCAACTAGACGCCATGATAAGAGCCGTCAAGAAAACACACCTCGCACAAGCGGATAATCTGCACATTATCGGTATCAGCAAATGGATACTCCGGTTGTCTCAACAATCTGAACTGCTGGGTCGGTTTCCGCATCACTATATTCCCAACGGGATTGATGTTTCTGTTTTTAAACCGTCCGATAAAATGGCCGCGCGCAGATTTTTCAACTTGCCGCAGGATAAAAAAATCATCTTATTTGTGGCGGAAGCGCTGGACGACAAACGCAAAGGATTTGCTTTTCTGGAAGAATCCCTTCGCTTGCTGTCGCCGGAGTCTGCTTTACTGGTAACGCTGGGAAAAGGCAGTGTGAGCAGTCATCTGCCGGTGCACAGTCTCGGATTTATCTCCGACCCTGAACGGATCGCGCTGGCTTATGCGGCCGCAGATATTTTTGTCATTCCGTCTCTGGAAGATAATCTGCCCAATTCGGTGATGGAAGCCATTGCCTGCGGAACACCGGTAGCCGGATTTGAGGTAGGCGGCATCCCTGATATGGTCCGGCACGGAGAAAATGGTCTGCTTGCCGCGGCTCAGGACAGTACACAACTCGGAAACCACATGCTGCAGCTGCTCAGCGATGATATCATGCGCGAAAAAATGGGACTACGTGCCCGGGAAATTGCCATCGCGGAATACAGCCTGGAAATACAGGCCAAACGGCATATGGCGCTCTACACCACTCTTCTTCAGGGAAGATAAACGCATCATTCAAAATCCTTGCTTTTTATTATCTTAGCAACTGCTTATGCTGAACACGCCTGTCTTATTTTTGATTTTCAATCGTCCGGATACGACGAGACAGGTGTTTGCAAAAATCCGGGAAATACAACCCAGACAA
>JADLAH010000011.1 GCA_020848315.1 Chitinophagales bacterium
AAAATCGTTGCCAGGATATCTTTGTCCGTGTCAATTTCTCCGGTGATGTTGCCGAGATGCCGCAGCGCCACGCGGATGTCCTGTGCCACTAAGTCGGCCGGAATCTGGTCGTGCAGCTTGGTGATGACTTCCTGCACAGCCTTCAGCGATTGCTGCAGTGATTCGTAATGCCGCTGGTTGGTAATAATGGTATTGTTGGCACTCACGTTGCCGTCCAGCACCATGCCGGTCAGTTCCTTTTTCAGTGTCTCCAGTCCGTCGTGTTTTTTTGCCGACAAGGACACTACCGCTATGCCGTTCAGTGTTGCAGGTACCGTTCTCTCAGGACAGATATCTGTTTTATTGGCGGCAATGATGCATTTTTTGTCCGGCGGAATAATCGACAGTTCTGATTGTAGCTGTTCGGCGGTTTCTTCGCAGTGGTCGTAAAGGAAAATCACGATATCTGCCTGCCGGATTTTCTCGCGGCTTTTTTCCACGCCGATTTTTTCTATCACATCGCCCGTTTCGCGGAGGCCGGCAGTGTCAATAAAGCGGAACAGCAATCCGTTGATAGTCAGCGTTTCTTCAATGGTGTCGCGGGTCGTGCCGGCAATGTCGCTGACGATGGCGCGCTCTTCGCGCAGCAAAGCATTCAGCAGCGTAGATTTGCCCGCGTTGGGCTTGCCCACAATGGCTACCTGTATGCCGTTTTTGATGGCGTTGCCATATTGAAAAGACTGAATCAGCGTGTTCAGTTCGGATACAATCTGATGCAGCAAAGTATGCAGTTTACTTCGGTCGGCAAACTCCACATCTTCTTCTCCGAAATCCAGTTCCAGCTCTATCAGTGCCGCAAATTCTATCAGCGCGGTGCGCAGTTCTTTCAGTTTCTGCGATATGCCGCCCCGCATCTGTTGCATCGCAATCTGATGGGCGGCCTGCGAGTCGGAGGCAATCAAATCGGCCACCGCTTCGGCCTGCGACAGGTCAAATCGGCCATTCAGGAAGGCTCGTAATGTGAATTCACCCGGTTTGGCCGGGCGTGCGCCCTGGTCAATCAGCAGTTCGATGATTTTCTGTTGTATGTAGGGTGAGCCGTGGCAGGAAATTTCCACCACATTTTCTTTGGTATAGGAAGATGGTGCAAGAAACAGACTCACCACCACCTCGTCCAGCACTTTATCATCCTGCATCAGATAGCCGAAATGAAGCGTATGGCTTTGTTGTTGTCGCAGGTCTTTCCCCTTGAAAACACGCTGTACGATATTTACGGCGTCGGCTCCCGAAAGTCGGATGACACCGATGGCTCCGACACCCTGCGGGGTGGAAAGTGCGACGATGGTATCAGAATGATAATGGGTGTTCAATTTGACGTTAAAATTTGTATATGAAAAATATTTAATAACATGTCGGATGCCGTAAAACTACGAAAAACACTGGACTTTCGACGTTTTTTGAATGAATAATCTACTGCAAAAAGAATTGTTTTTTGTATTGTTTAAAATCGGAAAGGAGTATATAATTACGGCTTAGTTTATTACCTTTGCTTTTCAACAACGTAAACAATGAAGAAATTAGCCGTACTGTATTTCCTTAATTTTTTATTTATTGTCTCATTTTCGCAAGGTTTTGGTAATCTGGCGGGCTCGCTCACCGGCAATACTGTTCCGGCAGCGGCAGCTTCTGCAGCCAAACAGTTGCAATCATTAAGCACGACCGGTTCAGGTACGGCAGCCAATGCCAACCTGTCTCAGTTGCAGTTGCTCGGACTTGATCCGGCAGCGGTGCAGAAATATATCAAGGCGAAAGCAGACGAAACTGCCGCTGCGGAGAAAGAACAGTTGAATCCCGTGCAGGAAATCATGCAGCAGATTCTGGAAATGAAAGTGCGTCAGGATGCCATGCAGGACTCACTGGACAGAATAGCCAAACAAAATAATCCGAATAGTGACGTAAAACCTAATGAAATCTTCGGACATGATTTCTTCGGTTCCGGCAGATTGGCTTTGTTTACAAAATCTACGGATGCGAAAGCACCTGATAGCTATATTCTGGATGTCGGAGATGAAATCAGTATCGCGGTATGGGGTGATGCCGACTACAACAATAAATTTAAAGTAAATGGAGACGGCTATATCCAGATACCGGAGTTCGGCCGTATTTATGTGAAAGGACTTACTTTTGGGGCGGTTAAATCACAGATTGGCAAACGCCTCTCCAGTTTCATCAATCCGGCCAATACGAAGTACGAAATCTCTCTCAATTATTCCCGCACCATTGAAATCAATATCGTTGGCGAGGTGAAGTCGCCCGGCACTTACCAGATTCCGGCGGTGAACTCCGTGTACAATGCGGTGAATGCGGCCAATGGTATTACCGATATCGGTAGCGTGCGCGACATTCAGGTACGAAGAGATGGAAAAACCATCAAGCGTTTTGACGTGTATGAGTTCTTATTCAATCCGCTGGTACAGGATAATTTCTATTTGCAAAAAGGCGATTTCATCTATGTCTCTACACAAAGCAGATTGGTGAAGGTGACCGGAGCGGTGAGAAGACCGGCAAAATACGAACTCTTTAAAACGGAGCAACTGAACGACCTGATTAAATTCGCGGCGGGCTTTGCACCGGATGCCAATACAAATCATATTCAGATTACCCGCATCAACAATGATAAAGCGCAAATCATAGATATTGATTTCAACCAATTGCAGAAATCAGGATTGAATTTTGAACTGAAGGACGGAGATATTGTCAATATCCCGACCATTCCGGGTGGCATTGAGAATTTTGTATCCGTAACAGGAACAGTAAGATATCCGGGAAAATACCAATTCAAGGATGGTTACAGAATTTCCGACCTGATAAAAATGGCCGGTGGTATTCGTATCGAAACATATCTCGAAAGAGCCTATATCAAACGCAAACTGGATGATAATACTTATGTCAATCAGAAGATTTCCTTGCAGAATATTCTGATGGACGAAAATGCCGCAGACAATCTCCTGCTGCAGAGAGCGGATCAGTTGCAATTATTTTCCAAAGAAGATTTCATCGAGAAGTTTAATGTACTCATCGATGGTTCCGTACTCAAACCGACCATACTGGAATATACCGATGGCATGAATCTGAACGACCTCCTGTTTTATGCGGGTGGACTGAAAAAAGAAGCTTCTAATTCTAAAATTGAAATTTCGCGCGTGATGAATATCGATTCCAGTCTGGAACAGAAGTTCGTACCGCAGCGCGTGGTGGTGCAGACGATTACCATAGGCCCTAATCTCGAAATAGACGAGGCTTCCAAGGCTTTCCGCCTGGCACCAATGGATAAGATTTATGTGCGCAAAGAATATGGTTTCGATGAGCAGATGACCGTCACCCTTAAAGGGGAAGTGAAATATCCGGGGGTATATCCCATTCTGGATAAAAATGAAACCGTGTTGGAGTTGCTAGAAAGAGCAGGAGGACTGACGCCATACGCATTTGTACAGGGCGCAAAGCTCACACGTCCGGACAAAGGATTGGTGAATACCATTTTTGAACTTAAGGAAGCGTTTAAAGATCCTTCTTCCCGAGCTAACCTTATTTTGAAAAATGGCGATATCATCGAGATTCCTACTGTCAATCAATTAGTGAGCATCAAAGGTGCTATCCGATATCCGGGCATTGATTCCACACAAACGGTGAA
>JADLAH010000012.1 GCA_020848315.1 Chitinophagales bacterium
GGCACTTCTTTTATGCAACTCTACAAGATTGAACCGCGGGAATACAGTTGGCTGATTGCGGCTTATTCTATCAGCGGTGGAATTTCCGCGTTCAGCGCTGCATTTTACGTCGATAAATTTGACCGCAAACATGTTTTGCTCGTGGCATTTTTTCTGTTTGGCGTGGGCAGCAATCTGTGTTCCTTCGCGCACAATTTTGAATTCATGTTTTTTGCGAGATTATTCACCGGTATGTTCGGTGGATTGCTCGGTGGTGTCACCATCGCAATTGTGAGTGACATGGTACCTTTTGAACGGCGCGGAAAGGCGATGGGCATTTTGAATCTAGGATTTGGACTCGCCTCTATCTTCGGCATACCTTTCGCCATTTTTATCAGTGAACACCTGGATATTTTCGCGCCATTCCGCATCATCGGTATTTTATCCATGCTACTGATTATTCCGCTACACATTATCATTCCCAACTTCAACAAACACATCAACAAAGAACCTGTTTCACTGCTGATGATTACCTCTATTCTGAAAAACCGGAATATTCAGAACGCTTTACTGTTCGCATTTTTCCTTGTTTTGGGACACTTCATGTTTATCTCATTTATCAATCCGTATCTCGTGGATAATCTCGGATTTGACATCGCGGATACCAAATGGATGTATGTGGTCGGTGGGCTTTCGGTATCGCTCACTTCGCCGCGCATCGGGAAGTTTGTAGACACATTAGGCAAGCTGAAATCTTTTCAGGTGATGATTGTTTTGTCTTTCATTCCGATTCTGTTGATTTCTCATCTGGAGCAGGCCAGTATAACATTGGCACTGTTTATCTGCGCCTTCATGTTTATCTTCAATAGCGGCCGTATGATTGCAGCACAAACGCTCATTACGGGTGCTGCCACAGAAGAGCAACGCGGACGTTTTCTCGTAATCCGTTCCTCCATATTCGAATTGAGTGAAGGTTCCGCGGCAGCTATCGGAGGCATGATATTAACACACAACAAAACCACCGGAAAGCTGGAAAACTACCATATCATCGGCTATATCGCAGTAGCGCTCGGCTTGCTGTGCATTTATCTGGCGAGAAGAATTGTGATTAAGTCAGAATAAGCGAGATGTGAGATGTAGAATGTAAGACACAAGACTATAAGACGTAAGATTGAAAGACTTCAAGATATAGCCAAACTTCTTACTACTTAATACCTGTAAAAATCTACGCAGTCACCAGTTCACACACGGCTTCCACCCACTTATCTTCTGAGTTCAGGCTTTCCACCAATGTGATACTCTCGCCGCCGTGCTCCTCGAACAGTTCCAGATATTCTTCGCGAATTTCGTAAAGTGTCTCGAGGCAATCCGCCACGAATGCAGGCGAAAACACCAGCAATTTCTTTTTACCGGCCTTAGCAAGCTGCGGAATAACTTCTACGGTATAAGGTTCCAGCCACACTTCTTTGCCCAATCGGGATTGGAAGGTAACCGTAAATTTCTCTTTAGGCAATCCCAGTTTTTCGGCAATGAGTTGGGTGGTTGCGAAACACTGTGCACGATAACAATGCTGATTTATTTCCGTAATGGTAGCGCAGCAATCTTTATTTTGCAG
Source organism: Chitinophagales bacterium (assembly GCA_020848315.1). Lineage (GTDB taxonomy): Bacteria > Bacteroidota > Bacteroidia > Chitinophagales > JADIYW01 > JADJSS01. Next base: position 1,595 of record JADLAH010000012.1, read on the forward strand.
GCAATGTTTACCGGTAACATCTCCGTTTTTCAGGTGCCTTGCCGGCAAACCATGATAACTGAAGAGAATATGGTCGTAATCATCGAAATTGTATTTTCGTCCCTGCGCCGCAAATGCTTCAATAAACAAGTCATTATCATAAAAATGATGAATAAATTTCAAGTCGGGAATAGTGAGCCATTTGCTCGTAATCTCCTGCACTTTCTGTATCACGGAACCGTTACAGGCGGAGGAATATTGCGGAAACAAAGGCAATACAACAATTTTATCTACTTGTTGCAAACGGAATTTCTCGAGCTCACTTTCCAAAGAAGGATTTTGATAACGCATGGCAAATGCCACCACATATTTTTGCGGATCGAGCGTTGCGCGTACTTTATCTGTTAAATCCTGTGTGTGAAACAACAGCGGCGAACCTCTGTCCTTGTCCCAGATTTCACGGTAAGTTTTCGCCGAATTTCTGTAACGGGCAGGCACAATAATCCCACGCACCAGCAACTGTCTCGCCAGCCAGGGATAGTCAATCACGCGGCCATCCGTCAGGAATTCATTTAAATATTTGAATACATCGCTATTGGACGGGCTGTCGGGTGTTCCGAGATTAACCAGTAATATGCCTGTTTTTTTTATCATGTGAGTCGTACTTTCGTTGTATGGGATTAAACTAAATTATCGAAGGCATTGTTCATCGCCACGATGGTTTTTTCAATATCTGCTTCGGTGTGCGCCGCGGAAACGAATCCCACTTCATAGCCGGAAGGCCCGAAATAAATGCCATTCCCGAGCAATTCGTGGTACACCTTCGCGAACAGACTCATCTTGCCGGAATCAATCTGATCGGCACGATTCAGGTGCGCCATATCAGAAAACGCAAACCAGAAAATAGAACCGATATTATAGATGGTTATCTCATATCCTTTCGCCTGAATATGGCGTTTAATGCCATCCACCAGCATATCTGTTTTCTGCTGCAAATGATGATAGAAATCAGGCTGCAGGCAAGCCGTCAGCTGTGCTACACCGGCGCTCATCGCTACCGGATTACCACTCAGCGTGCCGGCCTGATAGACACTGCCGACCGGCGAGATATGATGCATAATTTCCTTGCTGGCCGCATACGCGCCCACCGGCATGCCGCCGCCGATAATCTTACCGAACGTGATGATATCCGGCTGAATTTTATAAAGACCGGCAGCGCCTTCAAAACCTACGCGGAAGCCGGAAATAACTTCATCAAAAATCAGCAACACATTGTATTTCGTACAAAGTTCGCGCAGGTGCACTAAAAACTTATGTGACTGAATCAACAGTCCGTTGTTGGCCGGAATCGGCTCTATGATCACCGCCGCGATTTCGTGTGATAGATTTTCCAGCGTATTTCGGAGTGCCTCTTCATCATTCAGCGGCAACACGATAGTTTCATTGGCAAATGCCGCCGGAACACCCGCGGAAGTGGACTCACCGAATGTAATCAATCCGGAACCTGCTTTTACCAGCAAACTATCGGAGTGGCCGTGATAGCAGCCATCAAACTTAATGATTTTCGACTTGCCGGTCACGCCACGCGCCAGACGCAGCGCGGACATCAC
>JADLAH010000013.1 GCA_020848315.1 Chitinophagales bacterium
GCAATGCCTTTCTTTCTGGCTGCATCGAGGTCGTGCTCTCTGTCGCCAATCATTACCACGCGCTGCAGGTCGTCGATATTTTCGCGATCCAGGATATTCTGAATCATAATCTCCTTATTGGTGACGCCTTTTTCCTCGCTGTAGTGTTCTATCGAAGTAAAATAGCTGAGCACGCCGAAATGATCCAGGATTTTATCGACGTGCAATCCCTTATTCGTAGCGATATGCAGTGTTTTTTCGCGGTCTTTCAGCGAATGCAGCAATTCTTTCATGCCTTCAAAGATAATGGCATCATACATGCCGCCCTGTCCGTAGTAATAGTCGCGGTAATGCTGAACCGCTGCCAGCGTGTCAGACTCAGAAAAGCCATACATATGCGCAAATACATGGCGTAAGGGCGGACCAATCAGCGGCACGAGTTCACTGTCCGGCTTATCGGGAAATCCCATTTTTTCAAACGCGTAACGATATCCGCCCACAATGCCGGGTTGCGGATGCGTAATCGTTCCGTCCAAATCAAAAATAAAATGTTGCATGCGTGATTTTTTATCCTGACCTTATGCACTGAAGCAATAGTGGTCAGGTATTAAGCGCCTAATAAAGATTTCACCAAAGCAGAGATACGTGCGCCTTCGGCTTGTCCGGCCACTTTTTTCGTCACCGCGCCAATGACCTTTCCCATATCTTTGATGGAAGAAGCACCTGTTTCTGTAATCACCGCCTGTACAATAGTGGTCAGTTCCTCATCGTTCATCTGTTTAGGCAAATAGGAAGCAATCATTTCCATTTCTTCCTTTTCTTTAACGGCGAGTTCGGGACGGTTTTCTTTACTGAATATCTCGAAAGATTCCTTGCGCTGATTATACAGTTTCTGCAGGATTTTTATTTCCTGCTCCGCTGTTATTTCTCCGGTCGCGCCTTTTTCTGTTTTTGCCAGCAAAAAAGCGGCTTTAATGGCTTTGATAGTGCGCACTTTCACTTCATTTTTGGAAAGCATCGCTTCTTTCAGTTCGTTATTTATATTCTGATCTAAACTCATCTTATTGGATTTAAGTGGTGAAAATACGAAAGTCGCGCAGCATTTTATAATGATACTACGCCCTGAGCCGAAACGGTGAATACTATTTCACTTCTTCGTAGTCAATCAATTCAGCATCCGTGAATTTATCTGAACCGGCATTGCTCTTCTGTTGGGTGTAGCCCACATTCGGATTGGCATGGGGCGGCCTCACCGCTTTCTTTTGTGGTGCGGTGTCTTTAAATAATTCCTTGATAATTTTGTACCCGAGTACAAACAGGACGATGTATTTTAAAAACTGGAACATTTTTCTTACTTCAAAGTTAGGTATATACCGTGACAGTATAACATAAAAAAATCTAAAAAAATTCCCTAGCGCGGATTTGTACTCCACACGGTGGCTTCCGGAACAAAGCCGACATCCCGCATCTGCAACATCGACACCATCAGGTGGGCAATGTCCTGCGCTTCCAGTTTGGTCGGATTGAAATCGCGTTTCGGGCGACCGGAATTAACCACAAAATTCGTCTGCACTTCGCTCGGGTGCACCATCATCACGCGAATATTATGCGGCCGCAATTCTTCACGCCAGCATTCCGTCATGCCGCGCAGCGCCCATTTGGAGGTGGAATAAGCTGTGCCCATCTGATGCCCTTTGAGGGCAGAAGTGGACGCCACATTGATAATATTGCCGGATTGCTGCCCGATAAAATATTTCGCGCACTCACGGCCGCACAACATGGCACCGGTTACATTCGTTTCCAGAATATCCCTGAATTTTTGGGTGTCCATATCCTTCAGCAAATCAAAATATCCGAATCCGGCATTATTGATAAGCACATCGAGTCCGCCGAGTTGTTGGATGGTTTTTTTCACCATTTTCACCACGTCTTCCTCTTTGGTGACATCACACACGATGGGGAAAGCGCCTGTCGCTTCGGCTGCCTTTTTCAGTTTGGCTTTATCACGCCCGCTGATGACGACCTGCGCGCCCTTTTTTATCAGCAATTCGGCAGTGGCCAATCCGATTCCGGAGCTGCCGCCGGTGATTAATATTTTCGCGTTTTTCAATTTCATATCAATGGTATAACTGTTGAATCGTTGATTTTGTTGTCGTTATTGCCGGCCTTTATTCCATTTTCCGTTCGCCGATTTGTTGTCGCCACATGGCATAATACAATCCTTTTTCCGCCAGCAAATCTTCGTGAGAGCCTGTTTCTACGATACATCCTTTTTCCAGTACGAAAATCTTATTGGCATGCATGATGGTGGATAGTCTGTGGGCAATCATCACCGTAATATGTTCTTTGTTGGCCACCACATTTTTGATGGTTTGTGTGATTTCCTCTTCCGTGATGGAGTCGAGCGCGGAAGTGGCTTCATCAAAAACAATCAGCGTAGGTTTTCGCAGCAAGGCCCTGGCGATGGATAATCTTTGCTTTTCGCCGCCGGAAATTTTCATGCCGCCTTCTCCGATAACGGTGTTGATACCGTCGCTGCTGCGGGCCAGCAGATTGTGGCAGGCCGCCTGCTGCAGCACTTGTAGAATTTCCTCATCGGTAGCGGCAGGATTGACAAACAACAGGTTTTCCCTGATGGTACCGGCAAACAACTGCGTATCTTGCGTGACAAATCCTATTTGTGTGCGAAGTTCATCGATATCAATTTGTCTGGCGTCGATATGGTTGTAGCGGATATTGCCTTCCTGCGGCTGATACAGACCTACCAACAGTTTCACCAATGTGGTTTTTCCCGAACCTGAAGGACCGACAAAGGCGATGGTATCTCCTTTTTGCGCCTCGAAGGAAATCTGTTGTACCGCTTTTGTCTGCGCTGTTCTGTGCTGAAAGCCGACCTGCTCGAAAGACAAATGCTCGATGGTGTGCACCGGCACTACCTGTTCCGGTTTCTTATCCACCGGCATCAGCATCAGTTTTTCAAAATTATGGAGAGAGGCTTCCGCTTCGCGGTAACTCATAATCACATTGCCCATTTCCTGCAAGGGATTGAAAATAAAAAAGGAATAAAACTGCAACGTCATGAGTTGTCCCACGCGCAGATAATCCTGGAAAATGAGATACAGCAAGAGAAACAAAATAGCTTGTCGGAGGAAGTTGACCAAAGTGCCCTGAATGAAGGCGATACTCCGGATTTGCTTGACTTTCTGCAATTCAAGCTGCAGGATTTTTTCGGTGGCTTCATTCAGGCGCAGGATTTCCTGCTGTGTGAGCCCGAGGCTTTTAATCAATTCGATATTGCGCAAGCTTTCTGTCGTGGCGCCGGCGAGGACATTGGTCTGTCGTGTGATGGAAGACTGTACTTCCTTGATTCTTCTGGACAGGATATTAATGACTGTTCCGAGTGTGAAAGAGGCGATAAAATACATCAGCACCAGCATCGGATATACCTGAATGGAATAGATGATGACGAATATGATACCAACGATAGCGGAAAAAAGCACATTGATAAACAGCTGCATAAAACGCTCGCTGTCGACTCTCACTTTCTGGAGGATATTGAGTGTTTCTCCGCTGCGCTGGTCTTCAAAAGACTGAAAGGGCAATTGCAACGCGTGTCTGAGTCCGTCGGTATAAACGTTGGCGCCAAACCGCTGGATAACGACGTTCATGGTATAATCCTGAAATGCTTTGGCGATGCGGCTGACCATGGCGACGCCGATGGCAGCCCCGATGAGCAGGGCACTGCCTTTCAGAAAGGATTCGGCGGTATGTTCGTGTGGCCTGGTGGCGTACTGGTCGATAATTTTACCGAGGATAAGCGGATCTAACAAGGAAAAACACTGGTTGATAATGGCCAGCAAAAAGGTGATAATAACCAGCCCCCGGTGTTTTTTCAGGTAGTACAACAAGATTTTCATGGCGCAAAAATACGCATTTAAGCCGGGTTCCGTTTTGCCGAATAATGAAATAAAAA
>JADLAH010000014.1 GCA_020848315.1 Chitinophagales bacterium
CTGGTGGCGAGAAACTATCCTATCGTTTACACGGTGGTGATGTTCTCCGCTATCCTCACACTGATTGGCTATCTCGTGGCAGATATTTTGTATGCGGTGGTAGATCCGCGCATTTCTTACAACAAAAAATAAAGAACCTGTGCAACAAGAATTAGATAAAAAACAAGATTACTGGGCATACGTCAAACGGCAGTTCAAGAAAAATCGCCGTGCCGTCATCTCTGCCTATATCGTGATGTTCATGGCATTAGTGGCATTGTTCGCCGATTTTCTGGCCAATGAGAAACCGATTGTGTGCACTTACAAGGGAAATACTTATTTCCCGATACTACGGGAATATGCCGTCGACCTGGGCGTTGCCAAGTGGCCGAAAGACCTGCTGAACATCAACTGGATAGATACCAAATTTGATTTTGCCATTCGTCCGCCGGTGCCGTATTCACCGACCACGCAGGACTTTTTCAATTCCGGATTTATTTCGCCTTTCGGTGATCAGGATGTGCCCTCCACCCGCTGGCGTCACTGGCTGGGAACGGAAGGCATCGGGCGCGATATCCTTGCCGGCCTTATTCACGGCACGCGCATCGCATTCACGGTAGGTATCGTATCGATGTCCATCGCTTCGTTTATAGGCATTCTGCTGGGTTCGCTCGCAGGATTTTTCGGTGACAACCGAATAAAAATTTCCAGAGCCAGCATGATTACAGTCGTACTTTTTATCATCGTAGGCTGGTTTTATGCCTTCAGCACCAGAAGCTATATACTGAGCGATGCAATCGGCACTTCCATCGTCAGTTTTCTGGGACAACTGCTGATTTCTATCGGGATTTTTCTGGCCGCACTCATCGCGGGATATTTCGCAGGATTTATCCTGAAAATAATTCCGTTTTTCAGACAAAAAACCGCTATCCCTGTCGACATCATTGTGCAGCGCCTGATTGAAATATTAGTGTCGATTCCGCGTTTATTCCTGATAATAGCGGTGATTGCGATTTCAAAACCGGGCATTATGCTGGTGATGGTGATTATTGGTTTGACATCCTGGACGGAAATTGCTCGTTTCATACGGGCAGAACTGTTGCGCGTGCGGAGTCTGGAATACATCGAGGCTTCTGAAGCGCTGGGTTATTCCAGATGGAGAATATTACTGAAACACGCCATTCCGAACGCCATTTCTCCGGTATTGATTACCGTGGCATTTGGTATCGCGGCAGCCATCCTGATTGAATCGTCTCTATCTTTCCTTGGATTGGGTGTACCACCGGAGATGATTACCTGGGGCAAGCTGCTCTCGCTGGCGCGCGGCAGTGCCTCTCAGTTGTGGGTGGCTATTTTTCCGGGCATCGCCATCTTTTTGAGTGTAACTTTGTTTAACCTTATCGGAGAGGGCCTCACGGACGCACTCGACCCACGACAAAAGAAATAAGCATAACGCATGAACGATATATCATGAAAATACGCAGCAAACATACCTGTATCAGTCGCATAAAAATGCTGACGTGTATGCTTTTTGTGCTGCTGAATAGTGTGGCCGGTGCGCAGACTATCATCAAATCATATCCCGACAAAGTGGCCAGCCGTTTCTCGGATTATGATATTGTCGGCAAAAATAAAAGCGGTGTCATCGTGCATTATTTTGGTCCGAATGACAATGAACTCGTCACCTACGATGATAAACTGCGTATGGACAACCGCAGGATATTGCCTTTTCATCCGAAAGATGTGAACATAGAGAGTTTTGTGGTGCTGCCGGAAAAAATTCTTTTGTTTTACACTACACCAACGGAGACCTATCAGTATTTCAGAATGGTGGAAATTGATGAAAAACTGAATATTTCCAATACATCACTCACGCTCGACTCCATGTCGGTAGTGAATATCGGCAAAGGCAAAGCTTTTTATGTGCGCACCTCGCCGGACAAATCGAAGCTGCTGACCTTTAGTGTTATCAAAACAAAGAATGCATATTTTGTTCGCTTCACCATTCTGAATAGTCAGGCGCAGGTACTGAAGAAAAACATCTTCACCATTACAGAAACGCCGAATGTCTCGCTGAAATCCATCAAAATCAATAATCAGGGAAATGTAGTGGGTGTTTTCGGCAATGAAGACAACTACAATAACAGTGACTTTAATTTTGATAAATTCACGACACTCACTTATAATATGGAAACCAACACCATCGGCGAGCAGGTGATACAGTCGGCGGAGTACAGTTTCAAAAACATTGCTGCGGAAGTAAGCACCCAGCGCGATATCGCCTATCTTGCCACTACTTACAAAAACAATAAGAACAAGAACGACATCGGCCTGCAGTTTCAGGTGATAGATTTCCGGACCAATACCGTTTTGCTGAATGCCAGACTGCCCTTCAGTGAGTCAAGTTTCAAAAAAACGCCGAACAATGTCTATAAAACCTGGCAGGATAAGGCTACGCTGATAAAACCGAAACGCATTATCCCGCGCAGTGACGGTGGCTTTATCCTGATAACGGAAGGTGAATACAAACTGACAAAAGTGGAACGACTGCAGACAAACACCTACGGCTATTACAATGCCGCACCTTATATGTCGTCCGCACGCTATATTGACCAGAACCACTATTATGACATTCAGGTGTTTTCTATCAACAAGGATGGCACGCTCGACTGGCAGGCAACCATGCCCAAATCGCAGGTATCAGAAAATGATGAAGGGTATTATTCTTCCTTTGCGATGTTTGAAGCCAACAATGTGCTGAAATTCCTTTATAATGAAGACTTTTACAACATCGGCAATTTTGTAGAATACAATATCAATCCCAACGGGCAGGCAAAAAGGCTGAGCGTACTGAACAGCGAAAAACAGGGATTGGTGATTGTTCCGCTGAAAGCCAGACAACTGGATGGCAACACCATCATCTTTCCGAGCGAGCAAAAAAGAACGTTGCAATTCGTGATGTTTAAATATGATTGATTTTTTAGCTTATTTTTGCGCTAAATCGTAAATTCACTCCGTGCTATCATTTTTCAGAACACCACAACCTGCTACCATTCTGGCGCTTATCGTATTGTTTGTGGTATGTAAAATTCCGTTTTTACTGCACGGTAATTTCTATCCGGTAGCTGCCATGCACACCTGGTGGGGGGATGCCGGACTACTGCTGACCAACAACTGGGGAATCAACTTTTTTATCGCGCAACTCTGCCTGCTGACACAGGCGTTCTGGTTCAATTACCTCTTTCAGAGGGCAGATTACCACGAAGGAAATTCGATGATTCCGGCGGTATATTTCATTTTCCTGTCCTCTCTGTTTCCGGTATTCAACCAACTCAGTATCTATACAATAGCCGGATTTATACTGTTAGCCGTTTTTCATCTCTTACTGCGCATCACGGTCAGAGACAGTGTGAAACAAGAATGTTTTAATATCGGTATCGCGGGTGGCATTCTACTGTTACTCGACATCCATTTTGTTTTCTTTACCATCGGGTTGTTTTTCATGCTGTACGCACTCAAACCTTTCCGGTTTCACGAATACCTGCTGCTGCTATTCGGGTTGCTGTTTCCATTGTACATGGCAGCCGGCATCAGTTATCTGCTGGATATTAGCATTACGACTGAGGCATTTTCCATCCGTCATTTCGGCATCATACAATTCAGCAGGAACACACCGGATGCCGCGGCCGGCATTTTACTGGCAGCCTATCTGCTTTTCGCATTCATCAGTTTGCGTGGCATTCTGTATTCCACCGGCTTTAAACGGAGAAAAAACCTGAATATGCTGATTTTCTTTTTCATCAGCATCACCGTGACGATTGTAACCGAAGAGGAAGGAAATACCGTTTTGCTGCAGCATTTATTCATCCCGCTCAGCGTTTTTCTGGCATTACTTATGTTAAGAATTCGTAAAAAGAAGATTGGGGAAATCCTGAATGTTATCTTTGTAACAGCGATACTGACTATCAATATCATCCGGTTGATATTTTAATCGGGAATGACAGTAGCAGCAGCGTAAATATTCACCCTAATCCGATCTATCTATGAAATTTGGTGTTGTTGTTTTTCCGGGCTCTAATTGCGACCAGGATATCATCCATGTTTGTCAGGAAGTAATGCAGTGCGAAACCCGCGTGCTCTGGCACAAAGACACCAGCCTGCAGGACCTCACCACGGAAGACTGCATCATGATTCCGGGCGGATTTTCCTACGGCGACTATCTGAGATGCGGTGCCATCGCCCGTTTTTCTCCTATCATGGAAAAAGTGATAGAACACGCCAATAACGGCGGATATGTATGGGGCATCTGCAATGGCTTCCAGATATTGTGTGAAAGCCATCTCTTGCCGGGTGCGCTGCTGATGAACGACCACCAGCGATTTATTTGCCAGAATCAATATATCGTGCCGACCACCGGCAACTCGGCCATTACCAGAGGTCTCGAACCGGGCAAAGCGCTGAATGTGCCGATTGCACACGGCGAAGGTCGTTACTACGCTTCTGAAGAAGTGTTAAATGAGTTGAAACAAAACGATCAGATTTTGTTTAAATACTGTGATGCTGATGGCAACATTACAGCCGCTGCCAATCCGAATGGTTCTATCGAGAACATTGCCGGTATCTGCAACAAAGGCCGCAATGTCTTTGGAATGATGCCGCATCCGGAACGCTCTGCGGAAGAAGTCTTGGGCAACACAGACGGCAGAAGGTTGTTTGAGTCGTTGCTGCAATTGGTAAACGCCTAAATCTACGCGTATGAAAATTTGGAAGAGTTTGTTTGTCCTGCTCTCCGGGCTTTTGTTCTTTACACCTGCTAAAGCGGCTTTCGTGGAACACCTCACCTGGACAAGTGCTGTCGAACAAATCGACGGGAATACCTATCAGGTAAAATTTATCTGCACGCTGGATGAAGACTGGCATGTGTATTCCCAGTTTACGGAAGAAGGCGGCCCGCTACCGACAGAATTTCGTTTTGAAAAAAATCCGGACATAGAACTGATAGGGAAAGTACAGGAAATCGGAAAAATGCACAAAGCATTTGACGAATTGTTCGGGGTGAATGTTTCTTCCTATGCGGATAAAGTCACTTTCGTACAGAAAGTTCGCATCAAAAAACCGGGTGCCGTCTTAAAAGGCGAATTCGACGGACAGGTCTGCAAGGACGAAGAAGGCTGTATGCCTTATGGTCCCGAGAAATTCAGCATTGCCATTGGCAACGCCACTGGAAATGTAACGAAAGATACCACCAGTTCATCTGTTACCACTACTGCGTCAAATACTACAGATACAGCAATAACACCGTCTGCGGGCAGCAGCAAATTCGATTTTTCTACGGCGGAAAACAGCTGTAGCGTAGCACCGGAAAAGAAAGACAGCAGCAACTGGTGGATTCTGTTCGCCGGATTCGTCGGCGGTCTGCTGGCACTGCTTACACCTTGCGTTTTCCCGATGGTGCCACTGACGGTGAGTTTCTTCACCAAGGGCGGAAAAGACCAGAAAGCAGGTCTGAAAAAAGCACTGATTTACGGGGCATCCATCATCATCATATACCTCTTGCTGGGCATCCTGATTACTGGTGTTTTTGGTTCCGATGCACTGAATGCGATGTCGACCAATATCTGGTTCAATCTCATTTTCTTCTTTGTATTTATTGCATTTGCCTTGTCATTCTTCGGATTGTATGAGATTACACTGCCATCTTCGTGGGCCAACAAAACAGACAGCCTTTCCAACAAAGGCGGCAATATCGGGATATTCTTTATGGCCTTCACGCTGGCATTGGTATCTTTCTCGTGCACAGGTCCGATTATCGGAACACTGCTCGTGCAGGCCGCCACAGGTGGCGGCCCGACACTGTTCGGACATATTCCGCTGAAGCCACTGCTGGGTATGTTTGGTTTCGCACTGGCGTTGGCGCTGCCGTTCACCTTATTCGCATTATTCCCGCAATGGCTGAAATCACTGCCGAAATCAGGCGGATGGATGGGCACGGTGAAAGTTATTCTGGGCTTCCTGGAGCTCGCGCTGGCCTTCAAGTTCCTCTCCGTCGTCGATATGACAATGGGTTGGGACATCCTGCGGTTTGAGCCATTCATGATTATCTGGATCATCATCTTCGGCGCATTGGCACTGTACGAATTAGGCTTGTTTTCTTTCTCCAAAAATGCGGACAAACCATCCAAAACCGTGAGGATGCTGGGTGTAATTACGGCAGTATTTACGATGTACCTGGGCTACAGTCTGTATACCTATAAAACGATCCCATTGTTCAGCGGATTAATCCCGCCGACCTCCTATAATTTCAGAACAGACAATACCTCCGCCTTCGTTCATTTCAAGGATTACGAAGAAGGCATGGCATACGCCCGCAAAAACAATATGCCAGTATTGCTCGACTTTACAGGATTCGGTTGTGTCAACTGCCGCAAGATTGAAGACAAAGTATGGACCAATCCCGGAATTGAAGCAACCATGAAAAAATATGTGGTGATTTCATTGTATGTGGATGACAAAACGGAATTGCCGGCATCGGAATGGTATACCTCCACTGCTACCGGAAAGGAACGCGAAGTGAAGACTGTCGGGCAGAAATGGAGTGACTTTCAGGCCAAACATTTCCAGACCAATTCACAACCACTCTATGTATTGATTAACACCAAAGAGCAATTACTGAATCATCCGGTGGCTTACGATTTCGCTTCAGATGTCGACAATTATCAGTCATTCCTGCAATGCGGTCTGACGATGAACGAACAGCTGAAATAAGGCCACCAACAATAGTGTCGCTTTTCTGTTATCTTTGTACTGAATCTGAACGACTATCCTTATGAATATCGGAATTGTTTGCTATCCAACTTTTGGCGGCAGTGGCGTAGTGGCTACTGAACTCGGCAAGGGATTGGCAGAAAAGGGACACAACGTCCATTTTATTACTTACAAAGAGCCTGCCCGTCTGCTGGATGCTTTCCATGAAAATATTTTCTTCCATGAGGTGCGCCTGAATGATTATCCGCTGTTTGATTATGCACCTTATGAAACGGCGCTTGCCAGCAAGCTGGTGGATGTTGCCATCAATGATAAGCTGGATATTTTTCATGTGCACTATGCTATTCCGCATGCATCTGCCGCCTACATGGCTCGCCAGATATTATTGCAAAAAGGCATCAACATTCCGGTTATCACTACCCTGCACGGAACGGATATCACACTCGTGGGCAAAGATCCAACCTATGAACCGGTGGTCACTTATTCCATTAATCAATCCTGCGGAGTGACGGCGGTTTCAGAGAGTCTGAAACGCGATACGTTCGCCCACTTCGATATCAAAAATGAAATTACGGTCATTCCGAATTTCATCGATTTCTCCAGATTCAAAAAGACCAACAAAGATCATTTTAAAAAGGCTATTGCACCGAACGGTGAAAAAATCCTGATACATACTTCCAACTTCCGCAAGGTGAAACGCGTGGAAGATGTGGTTCATATTTTCTGTCGGATATCTTCGCAGATGCCCGCCAAACTGCTGATGATCGGCGACGGCCCGGAGCGGCAGAATGCCGAGATTCTGGCACGAAACAGCTGTTCCAGTCTGGATGTTCGTTTTCTGGGAAAACAGGAAGCTATCGAAGAATTGCTGGCGGTGGGTGATTTATTTCTGATGCCTTCCGAAAGTGAAAGTTTTGGTCTGGCCGCCCTCGAGGCGATGGCCTGCGAAGTACCTGTGATTTCCAGTAATGCAGGCGGCATTCCGGAAGTAAATATTGACGGCGTTACGGGCTATCTACTGAATATCGGAGATGTGCAAGGCATGGCGGATAAGGCGATAGAACTGCTGAAAGACGAAGAAAAGCTGGCCACATTCAAACGAAATGCCTTTGCGCAGGCGCAACAATTCAACATCGAGCAGATTCTGCCACAGTACGAATCTTTCTATCAGCAAATTCTGGATTTGGGGCAGTGTAAGTAGGTTACTCCGTTACCCGTTCATTCCGGTAAAACCAATACAGCAAAAAGACGCTCATAGCGGTGAAGAAATGCCACAGTGTATGTCCCTGATAGAAAGATGTCGGGTCGCAGCCAATTTTCTTGACATCCAACGTGCGGAGAATATCCGCGACTATCATAAACAGTGCCCCCAATACGGCAATGGAAAGCCGGAATCCTGTTTTATTACTACGGTAATTGAGAACGGTGAGCACCAGAATAATCAGTATCAGTAAGGGAAGCAGCACGATGGATTTTATCCGCAGGTGCAATTCAATAAATATTACCACACTGACGACAAGTCCGGACAGCAAAAACCATCTGTTTCGCCAGACGGAGAAAGTCGCGGTATATCGTCGGAACACTGCAATCCCTATCAGAGCGAGGCAGACACTGTAGGTGCCGTTCATATCCACCCGCTGTCCGACCCACGTCATAGATGCGTGGAAGAAGGCACTGCCCATCGCCAGATACACCAGGCAAGCCCCCACAAAATAGGAAAGCGGTGGAAATTGCTGCAATACATTCAAACCTGTAGCCGATAGATTTTTCCGGTCGAAATTAGCTACACCGATCACTATCATGCCTAAAAAGAAATACGCAAGATTGGAATAAGTGTTCATCCTTTGGTGGAAGAAATGTTCCGTTCGGTTGAGTTCACAATATTCCGTTGTCAAAGCCGACTTACTGACACGCATGCCATCCCAGCAGGTGCCGTCGAGCTGACTATTGAGAATGAAGAAAACGCCCCACATCAGCAGTGTGGCGGCCAGCGCTGAAATATATATTCGCAGTATAGGCAGTTGATGCGTATTCATTTATGCTAACATACAAAATAAAGCGGACAAAATAAAGCGGGCGCCACGTCGTGGCGCCCGCGCTGTATATACTTGCAAAAATTAATCTATACTGATGGAAACCGGCAGCGACTCTTCATCAAAAGTGCGTTTGCCAATCAACTCTTCGAGATCGGACTTGAAGAGGATCTCTTTATCCAGTAATGCTCTCGCGATTTTCTCGAGTTCTCCGCGTCGTTCTGTCAGCAAATCGAGGGTGCGTTTGTATGCCTTATCAATCAGCTTTCTCACCTCTTCATCTATAGCTGTCGCCGTGTCGTCAGAATATGGTTTGGTGAAAGTAGTGTCCTGTTGCGGATCGTAGAAAGACACATTTCCGATACGCTCATTCATACCATATACCGTCACCATCGCGTAAGCCAACTGGGTGATGCGTTGCAGGTCATTCTGCGCACCGGTAGAAATTTTTCCGAAGATAATTTCTTCCGCCGCACGACCGCCGAGTGTCATACAAATCTCATCCATCAGCTGTTCGGTGCGGTAGAGATATTGTTCTTTCGGCAGGTATTGTGCGTATCCCAACGCCGCGATACCACGCGGAATAATCGTTACTTTCAACAATGGATGTGCATGTTCGAGATACCAACCGCAAATGGCGTGTCCGGCCTCGTGGAAAGCGATAATCTCTTTTTCCTGTGGGGAAATAATCTTATTCTTTTTCTCGAGTCCGCCGATGCTTCTGTCAATGGCTTCGTTGAAGTCTTCCACTTCCACTTGTGTCTTTTCCTTGCGGGCCGCTACCAACGCCGCTTCATTACACACATTGGCAATTTCCGCACCAGCAAAACCCGGAGTCAGCGATGCCAGTTTTTCCGGCGTTACATTCTCTCCCAGTTTGGTCAGCTTTTTCAGATGCACCTTGAAGATTTGC
>JADLAH010000015.1 GCA_020848315.1 Chitinophagales bacterium
ATGTAGACGAATGCCGGTGCGGCGGTAAATTTCAAAAAGGCAGTATATCCGAAAATGCCTGCCACTATCAAGCGGGTTCCTATGTCTATGAATTTTGTACTTGTTTTCATAGAGCATAATTTTATTGTTTTTAAATTACATAAAATATTGGAAAAGCGCAAGTGGCAAAATGAAAAAAGCGCAAAGATGAATCTTTGCGCTTTTTGGTTATAAGTGGGAAAGTATATAATGATTACGCTACCACCCCTTCTGTTAAAACAGAAACCTTATTTTTAAGTACCTCCACGATGCCGCTTTTCAGCTTAAACTCTTGTTTATTATTGCCGATTCGGATACGCACCACACCTTCCTGAATAGAGGCAATCAGCGGCGCGTGATTATTTAAAATCTCGAAACGACCGTTGGTTCCCGGCAACTGAACGGAATCAACTTCGCCGGAAAAGAGGTTTACTTCGGGAGTGAGTATGTTGAGTGTCATAATGCTGAATGATTATTTTGCTTCCGCCAATAATTTTTTACCTTTTTCGATAGCATCTTCGATTGTACCTACCAGGTTGAAAGCTGCTTCCGGATACTCATCTACCTGACCGTCCATGATCATTTCGAAACCCTTCAGCGTGTCTTCGATAGATACGAATACGCCTTTCAGACCGGTGAACTGCTCTGCCACGTGGAATGGCTGAGAGAGGAAACGCTGAACACGACGAGCGCGGTGTACTACTAATTTATCTTCTTCAGACAACTCATCCATACCGAGGATGGCGATGATATCCTGTAATTCTTTGTAACGCTGCAGGATAGATTTTACTCTTTGAGCAACACCGTAGTGTCTTTCACCAATTACTGCCGGATCGAGGATACGGGAAGTAGAATCCAATGGGTCTACCGCAGGATAAATACCTAACTCAGCAATTTTACGGCTCAATACCGTTGTTGCATCCAAGTGGGCGAAAGTTGTAGCCGGAGCAGGGTCAGTCAAGTCATCCGCAGGTACATAAACCGCCTGTACAGAGGTAATAGAACCTGATTTAGTAGAAGTGATACGCTCCTGCATCAGACCCATCTCTGTAGAGAGTGTTGGCTGATAACCTACCGCTGATGGCATACGACCTAATAACGCAGATACCTCAGAACCGGCCTGTGTAAAACGGAAGATATTATCCACGAAGAATAAGATATCCTTACCTTTTCCGTCGCCATCGCCATCACGGAACTGCTCCGCAATAGTAAGACCGGACAAGGCTACACGTGCACGTGCTCCCGGTGGCTCATTCATCTGACCGAACACCAATGTCGCTTTAGACTCCAACAAGGCTGTTTTATCTACAGAAGCGAGATCCCAGTCACCCTTTTCCATAGAGTGCTTGAAAGCTTCGCCATATTTAATTACATCTGATTCGAGGAACTCACGCAACAAGTCATTTCCTTCACGGGTTCTTTCCCCTACACCTGCGAACACGGATAAACCACCGTGACCTTTCGCGATGTTGTTTACCAATTCCATGATTAATACGGTTTTACCTACACCGGCACCACCGAACAAACCGATTTTACCCCCTTTTGCATAAGGTTCGATCAGGTCGATTACTTTAATACCTGTGAACAGCACTTCTTTGGAAGTTGCCAGGTCTTCGTAACGAGGTGGTTTACGGTGGATAGGATATCCGCCTTCTTTGCTCACTTCACCAATACCATCGATAGCAGCGCCAATTACGTTGAACAGACGTCCTTTGATAGCCTCACCTGCAGGCATGGTAATCTGACTACCAGTGTCGGTTACCTTTGCACCACGGGTTAAACCCTCTGTTGCATCCATTGCCACGCAACGAACGCTGTCTTCTCCCAAATGCTGCTGACATTCCAGCACCACTTCTGAGCCATCGTCTTTTTTTACGATAAGAGCATTCAGGATTTTCGGAAGCGCTGAGCCTTCTTCGCTGAATGACACGTCCACTACAGGACCGATGATTTGTGTAATTTTACCTACGCTAGCCATGAATATATTAGAAGTTTAAGATTTCAAAATCGCTGCAAAAATACATTTAACTAGCTGCTTTTCAAAATAGATACTGGAAAGTTGTCCACAAATAAAGATTTGGTAATTTTTGGGGTAAAAACCGGTTCTGTATTGCCTACTGCCATCAAAAATCGTAATTTTGGGGTGCATGAAAATACCTTTCACCCTTTTTTTGCTTACTTTCATATTCCTTTCTGCATCATATTCAGTGGATTCTGTCGCCGTGCGCACCTGCTCTTCGGTAACTGCCTTACAGGAGAAGATGGCGCTCGACCCCGAAATAGCAGCAAGAAGAGCCAGTCTGGATATGGCTGCACAGAAATGGCTGGAGGACAACAGCAGTCAACGGCTTTCCAATTCCGTTATCACTATTCCCTGTGTGATATTCAACCTCTATCACGACAGCCTTGACAGTTTGTCGTATGAGCAATTGACCTCACAGATTGCCGCCCTCAATAAGGATTTCAGCAACAGCAATGCCGACAGGCTTTCCTCTTCTCATCCGTATTTCTCCAGCATGGGAAATACCACACTGCAGTTTTGCCTGGCAGAAAGAGACCCGGACGGGCAGGCTACTTCGGGTATTATCCGGCAGAAAGTCACGAATACCTTTGCCAACAAGGATCATATAAAATATAGTAAAGACGGCGGACTGGACGGCTGGCCATCGGACAAATACCTGAATATCTGGGTGACAAAAGTGAACGATGCCACCTTTTTAGGGCAGGCTGACTTCCCGGGCATCTATGCGGAAGGTTCGGTGCATGACGGACTGATTGTTCAGTACAATGCATTCGGGACTGTAGGAACGCTGGACGGCACCTTCAATAAAGGCAGAACAGCCACCCATGAAATCGGACACTGGCTGAATCTGAATCATATCTGGGGCGATGAATATTGCGGCGATGACAAAGTCAGCGATACGCCGGTGCAGGAAAAGGAAAACTACGGCTGTCCCGCATTTCCGCATATCACCTGCAGCAATACACCGAATGGCGACATGTTTATGAATTTCATGGACTACGTGGACGATGCCTGCATGGTGATGTTTACACAAGGACAGGCCAACCGCATGCTCGCTACGCTGAACAACAGCAGAAGTGGCATACTGAGTTCGGGTAAATGCTCCGGAACCACCAGCATTGGCCAGAACGGAAGCTCCGGCTGGCGAATCTACCCGAATCCTGCACAGAATTATCTCTATATCGAAGGATTGCCGGTGGCAGGTCATCCGTATTTTACGGTTGACTTTTACACCGCTATGGGACAGCAGGTACACACCCTACAGCTTCGGGCAGGTGAAAATATGCTCGAAATGCCCGCACTCCCAAACGGCACCTATGTCCTGCATATTCATGACGGAAATTTTTCGGGCACACACAAAGTGAGCATCACGCAATAATAATCACCATTTCTCCCTGTTTTCGGACAATCTTTGCAGCAGCAGTTTTCTGGCCCTGTGCAACTGTACCTTTATCGTTGGCACCGGAATATGGAGTTCTTCCGAAATTTCCTCGTAGCTGTATTCCTTCAAATAGCGCAACGTCAGCACCCTTGAGAAAATGACATCCATGGCCTGTACTTCTTCCTGCAGGCGGCGGATACGCTGTGCACGTATCATATCCGCTTCGGGATTGGAATCCGCGGTAAAACGAAGGTTATCCTGCAGGATATCGGCTTCGTTGTCCAGCGACACTTTATCAATACTCTTCCTTCTCAGAAAATCAATACAGGTGTTGGAAGCAATGCGGTAGAGCCAGGTAGAGAAGGCAAAATCACTGGAATACTGATCGATTTTGTCGAATGCCTTTGCGAATGTTTCAATCATCAGATCTTCCGCATCTTCGGGCGATTTTACGATTTTAAGAATCAGATGATAGACGGATTTTCTGTATTTCTCCATCAGTGCGGTAAAGGCTTTCTGTTCGCCTTTTTTGGCTTCTTCGAGCAACTGCAAATCGACGGTATGTGATTTTATTTCCAATTTACGGTTGATTTATAACGGCTGAGCAAACCCAATACAACAGTAAAAATACAATATAAAAAATCAAAAAACAATGCAAGCGGCCAGTATTTATTCAAGGACAATATATTATGCAACAATCCTTGTGTTATGGTCAGTAACAAAGTATATCCCCAAAACACCGGCCAGAACAAGGATGGAAAATCGCCGGAAATTAATCCTGCAATTCCGATACAGATAAAGAGCAGATATGCGATGGCTCTGGCTATCAGTACTGACCCTAGCAGCCACTGATGTTTTGACTGATAAAGCGCGCCGCTTTCGTAATGCCGCAGTTTTTGTCGGAACCATTCGCGGAAAGTGGCCGCGCTCTTACTGTATGTATATCCTGACGGAGAAAAACACACCGTCGTATTCTGTCCGTTTGCCAGTGACTGTATCATCAGGTCGTCATCACCGGAGGCGATGTTCAGTTCCTGCGCATTCCAACGTTTTGTTTGCAGCAATGTTTTTCGATAACATACATTTCTGCCGACACTCATATAGGGCATTCCAGCGATTGCGTAGCCGGTGTATTGCAGGGCGGTTTGCGCCGTTTCGTAGGCAACCAACGCCCCCAGCAGGCTGTGCGGCGTCCTATACGGACTTATCCCCAGCACGATATCCTTGCCGTCCTGCAAAGGATTGGTCATCTCCGTGAGCCAGTAGACAGAAGCCGGCCTACAGTCAGCATCGGTGAGCAGTATGATTTCATTTTTTGCGGCTTCGATGCCTTTTTGCAGCGCGTATTTTTTGCCCAATCCCACTTTCTCTTCCGGCGGAATACGGACATAGGTCAAGTCAGGATATTGCTGTATCAGAGTGGGTGTACCATCGTCCGAGCCATCGTCTACCAACACAATTTCAAACGACGGATATTTCTGTTGCAACAGCAGTGGCATCAGCACTTTCAGGTTTTCCAGTTCATTTCTGGCACAAACAACGATACTCACGGGACGGGAAGAAGTCCTGACGAGGCGGATGGTTTGAATATCCCTATTAATCACGGCCAACAGCCACAGCTGATATATGATTACATAGCAACAAAGCAGGATGAGTATAACAATCAGTATGGACACCACATAAAATTACTAAAATGATACTATTATCCTTCATTACAAGCATAAAAAAACTCCCGCAGAAGCGGGAGTTTTCAAAACAATAAGAAAGAGGCTTAGTCCAGTGTGATGTCTTTCATCGCGTTGGGGCGAATTTCGATTTTTGTTGGATCTACACTATTATTGTAAATGGTATAATTGGAAAAGTTGGACTGCTCAGAAGGAACGCTGTTATCCAGTTCCCATCCGAAACGCTTGTACGCAGGCTCCTTTTCAAGTTCGATGAGGTTAATCTGATTTTTCTGCATATCCAGTGTGATGCGTTTTTTGATCAACTCTCTTTCCAGCGACTGCTCATCGATGGGACCTTGCACTCTATTTTCCGGAGCGGGTGTTTCAAACAAGGTGAACTGTGCTTCCGGTGCGGATGGCTTTGGTGCCACCTGCTGCTCCAGTTCGTTCACCAGATGGATTCTGGGTTTATCCACTATTTTTATATCCGATTCCGCATTGGGTGCGAGATTGATTTCAAATTCTATTTCATTTTCAGCTGTCTCCGTTTGCTCTGCTTTCGTTGTGTTAATGACAGGCTCTGTAGCCGCCACAGATTGTGGTGGTTCAGGCGTAGCAGCAGGTTGTGTTTGCGCGGCAGGCGCAGCAGGTTTAGCCGGCTGTTCTGTTTGCAGTGTATACACTACCTTTTCCTGTTGTTGGCGTTGTACCTGTTTGCGTTCTTTGCTGGTCTCTCCGCTCTGAAAGCCGGTAGCCACTAAGGTAATGGCGATATCGTCGCCCAATTCTTCGTCTTTACAAACACCCCAGATAATTTCGCAGTCTGTTTGTGTGTGTGCCTGAATGGTATCTGTAATCAAATCGAGTTCGCGCATTTTCACGCCATTGCCATAAGAAATATAGAGCACCACCCCTTTTGCGCCGTAGATATCCGCATCTTCGAGCAATGGTGAATTCATGGCTTCATTGATAGCATCTGCTGCACGGTTTTCACCGGCACCTTTACCGATACCGATGATTGCCACACCACTATTGGACATCACCCTGCGAACGTCGTTAAAGTCTACGTTAATCTTGCCAGGTTTGGTAATGATTTCCGTAATCCCTTTAGCTGCCGTAGTCAGGATATCATCTGCTTTGGAAAAAGCTTCATCGATGTCCAGATCCGGGAAGATATCATACAGTTTATTATTCGCTACCACAATCAGCGCATCCACATTTTCTTTCATATTTTGGATACCGCGTTCCGCTTTATCGCGTTTTGGTTTTCCTTCATTGGAGAATGGGATAGTAACGATACCCACGGTCAGGATGCCTAGTTCTTTTGCTATCTTAGATACGATAGGCGCACCGCCTGTACCTGTTCCGCCACCCATTCCTGCTGTCACAAATACCATTTTGGTATTATTGGACAGATACATACGGATATCTTCCTCTGCCTCGAGTGCAGCACGTCTTCCTTCTTCCGGATCCGCACCGGCGCCCAATCCTTCGAGCAGATTGGTGCCCAACTGAATTTTAGTGGGTACCGGACTCTTTAATAAATCCTGTTTATCTGTATTACATACCGCGAAGTTCACCCCCGGTATTCCCTGCTCGTACATGTAGTTGACGGCATTACAACCTCCACCACCGACACCCAGTACTTTGATGATAGAGTTGTTTTCGCTGAACATTTCGAATTCCATAAAATCCCCTTTTTATTGTTTATTGTTTAATTTATTTTGAGTCACTGAAGTCTTCAATATCCGATTGAATCCATTTGGTAATTTTTTTGCTCCAGGAGGAAACGAGTGAAATCTTTCCTGATTCGCCTTGCTTTCTCTGTGTTTGTGTCACCATTTCTTCTTCCCGTTCTTCTTCAAAATCCGGAGCGGAAGTACTGATTATTTCCTGATCGATATTTACCACTTTATCTTCCACCACCGGTGTTGAGATAGATTCTTGCTGTAGTTTTATTTCTTCTTTTGCCGGAGCTACCTGTTCCTGCGCATGCTGCAATGCATTATCGTCCATGAGTTTGAACGCACGAATCAGGAGACCGATACCGGTTGCATAAATCGGATTATCTGTTTCCGGCACCTTGGTGGTAGCGAGATGCACCTTCGGCAACCCGAGTCGTGCATCTTGTCCGACTTCCATTTCTGTCAATTGTGTCAGATGCTTCATTTGTGAGCCACCACCGGTGAGTACGATACCGCCGATGAGTTTCTTGGAATATCCTGACAGGTTGATCTGATAAGCCACGTGTGCAAGGATCTCGCGCATGCGGGCGGAAATCACTTTCGACACACTTAACAGGTTCACCTCTCTGTTGCCGATGG
This sequence comes from Chitinophagales bacterium, assembly GCA_020848315.1. Classification (GTDB taxonomy): domain Bacteria; phylum Bacteroidota; class Bacteroidia; order Chitinophagales; family JADIYW01; genus JADJSS01. The sequence continues at coordinate 7,414 of JADLAH010000015.1, forward strand.
CACGTGTGCCTTCGCCCTGGATGGAGACATGTTTACTACGCAGTTCCTCGTAAGGAATGGCACTTCCGTAATTTACTTTCAGCAATTCCGCCTGATTTCGCAGGATGCGGAAATCCTTGAGGTCTTCGGTGATGATATTCCCTCC
>JADLAH010000016.1 GCA_020848315.1 Chitinophagales bacterium
AATCAGTAATAAATTATAAGATGAAATTTGATTACAAAGTCAGTTCCGCCAGCACCTCTTCTATGACGGCATACACCTTATCCAGCTGCTCCGCGGTGATGCAATACGGCGGCAGCACGTACAGCGTATTGCCCAGCGGGCGCAGCAACACGCCCCTGCGGATACAGCCTTCGTACAGGATATCGCGCAGCTGATGGAAATAGCCGCCGCCGTGCGTGTGTACTTCAAAAGCCACGATGGTGCCAAGCTGCCGAACATTCCGCAGTTGCGGGTGCGATTGCAGTCGCGCCGCGGCGGCCTGCTGCCGTGCGGCGAGGTCTTCCCGCATCGGCGCGGACGCTGACAGCACATCCAGACTGGCAGTAGCGGCAGCGCAGGCCAGCAGATTGCCGGTATAGGAATGGCCGTGAAACAGCGTTTTCAGTTTATCGTCGCTCAGAAACGCGTCGTAAATATCCCGCGTGCAGGTGGTCAGTCCCAGCGGCAGAAAGCCGCCCGTAATGCCTTTCGAAATGCAATACATATCCGGTTTTGTGTCGAGATAATCGCTGGCAAACAGCTTTCCGGTGCGCCCGAATCCGGTGAATACCTCATCCGCGATGCAGAGCACACGTTTCTCACGGGCATAGCGCAGCATCGCCTCCAGGTGGACAGCCTTGTACATGCGCATGCCGGCGGAACCTTGCACCAGCGGCTCATAAATAAAGGCCGCTACCGTTCCGCTGTCGATGAGCGTCCGGAAACGAGCCATGACCGCGTCAAAATTATCGTCATCGGGCAAGTCCACCGCTGCAACCTCAAACAGCAGCGATTCAAACGGCTGATTGAAAACACCGCGGGCACCGACAGACATAGCGCCGAAGGTATCGCCGTGGTAGGCACCCTCGAATGCGATGAGCGTCGTGCGGGGCGTGCCCAGATTATACCAGTATTGGATGGCCATTTTGATGGCAACCTCTACGGAAGTGGAGCCATTATCGGAGAAAAAGACCTTTTGTTGTTGCGCCGGCAGAAGTCCGAGCAATTTTTCCGCCACTTCCACTGCCGGCGCATGGGTGAACCCGGCGAAGATGGCATGCTCAAGGGTATCCAACTGCTGTTTGACGCGGGCGCCAATCTGCGGATGGGCATGCCCGAACAGGTTGGTCCACCAGCTGGAAATGGCATCGATATAGTCACGGCCGTTTTCATCGCGCAAGATGGCTCCTTCGCCACTCACCAGTCCTATGGCAGGCGAGGCAGTCTGATGCTGGGTGAAAGGATGCCAGATGACCCGCTGGTCGCGTTCAGATAGATTCATAGTCGATATTTAAGGAAGTGGAAGGAGTGTCGGCATCCGCAGGCGGCAGACATTTCAGTAAAGCGGGACGCAGTTTCTCCGCCTGCTGGGCAATGAATCCCTTTGACAGAATGTCAGCTTTTTCCACCCGACCGAGCACCGGCACCCGGGTGTACTGCTGTATGTAAGATTCTGAATCCTGATTAGGTTCCCCATTGAAAATGATACCGGCCACAGATATGTCGGCATGCTTCAGGGCCTCCAATGTGAGTAAAGTATGGTTAATGCTCCCTAAATAATTCTTAGATACAACAATTACAGGAATTTGTAGTACTTTAATTAAATCTTTTATTAAAATTCCATCCGTTAATGGCACCATCAGACCGCCTGCACCTTCTACTATCAAGTAATTATTTGTATTTACAGGTTTAATTTCCTCTATAGCAATTACTTGTTCTTCTATTTCAGCGGCCAGATGGGGAGAAACAGGCGTTCTGAAGCGATATACTTCCGGATGGATATTTCCGGGATGCAGGGTGTGTTCTCTGACAAAATCTGAGTCCGTATATTCGAGACCGCCACTTTGCACGGGCTTCCAGTAATCCGCTTTCAATGCTTCTACCAGCACCGCACTGACAACGGTTTTACCGATATCAGTACCAATTCCGGTGACGAAAAATCCTTTCATATGATGAAATTAAATTAAACTATTAATTCAAAATAAACTACTCAATTCATTTATAATCATTCAACAATGTAAAAAATGAATCAATTTCAGCTATGGTATTGTAACTATGTAACACCAAACGCAGCCGTTCAGTTCCGACGGGTACCGTCGGCGACACTATTGGCCGGATATCATAGCCATGTTGCCGGAAATAGGCTGCCATCGCGCGACAGGCTTCATTTCCCGGCACCTGTATCCCGAAAATCGGGCCATCGCCGAAAATCTGCCGTGCAGTAAAGGCGGTTTTTCTTTTATTAAAGTAATTAATTAGATAAAACAACCTATAACGCTGATTAAGATTATTTTGTAAATACAAATAACTATGTTTCACGGCCAGTATCTGAGCCGTATCCGGGGCGGTGGTGTAGATAAAATTGCGGCAAAAGTTGATCAGGTAGCTCCTGAGCTGCTGACTGCCCAACACGGCGGCACCATGACAACCGACGGCTTTCCCGAAGGTGTATACCCTCGCGAAGCACTTCTCCTCTACTCCGGCAACATTGCAGAGTCCGCTTCCGTGTATGCCAAAAAGTCCGGTACTGTGCGCCTCATCGACAATCAGGGCGGCTTCGTATTGCTCGGCCAGCTCGGCCAGTTTTGCCAGATTCGACTGGTCGCCGTCCATGGAAAACACCGATTCCGTGATGATGAATGTTGCAGATCGATTGGAATGCGACTGCAGCAGACTTTCCAGTTGTGCCATATCATTGTGTGCAAAAGGCACCAACTCCGCCCCGCTCAGTTTCATCCCCTGATGGATGGAAGCATGTACCAGGGCATCGTAAAATATCACATCTCCCGGCCTTGCCACGGTCGAAATCAGGCCGACATTGGCCTCAAATCCGGAATTAAAGAAGAGAGCGGCCTCCGCATGGTGTGTCGAGGCCAGTAACTGTTCCACCGCTTCGTGCAAGGCGGTATTGCCGTTCAGCAAGCGCGAGCCGGTAGCTCCCATACGGTCATACGGATGGCATTTGAGCGCATTTTCCACCTCCTGACGCAGGTAAGCAGACCGGGAAAGCCCGAGATAATCATTGGAAGAAAAGTCGATAAGTCCCTCTGTGAGGGTAAGTTGCCGATATAAAGCACGTTCCTGCCGGATGCGGAGCGCGTCGTGTATTCTGTTTTCAATGGATTTCATGCCCGTTTCGGATTTGTGGGCTGACGACCCTATACCAGTTCTTTTTCCTGCTTAAACGCCTCCATAGGGCGCAATCCGAGCAACTCAAACATCGCCATATCATCGGCAAAGCCCGGATTCGGCGTGGTGAGCAGCTTATCACCGGCAAAAATGGAGTTGGCACCGGCCATAAAGCAGAAAGCCTGTTCTGCCAGCGACATATCCAGACGGCCTGCGCTGAGTCGCACTTTGGTCTGCGGCATTACGATACGCACGGTGGCAATCATGCGCACCATGTCAAAAACAGGCACTCGCTGCATATTTTCGAGCGGCGTTCCTTCTACCGCCACCAGGGCATTTACAGGTACAGAACCCGGATGCTCCGGCATGGTCGCCAGGGTATGTATCATGCCGATGCGGGCATCATGGCTCTCGCCCATCCCGATAATGCCACCGCTGCAGACGCTGATACCGGCTTTTCTGACATTGGCGATGGTATTCAGACGGTCGTCGAACGTTCGGGTCGTGATGATTTTATCATAATGCTCTTCAGACGTATCGAGATTGTGGTTATACGCGTACAATCCGGCCTCTTTCAGCTTATTCGCTTGCTCTTCCGTCAGCATGCCCATGGTGCAGCACACTTCCAGTCCGATGCCGTTCACGCCTTTCACCATTTCCAGTACTTTGTCGAAATCGCGGTTATCGCGCACTTCCCGCCAGGCAGCGCCCATGCAGAAACGCGAAGAACCATTGGCTTTTGCTTCCTGCGCTTTTGCCAATACTTCGTCCACTTCCAGTAATTTATGGGCTTTCAGGCCGGTCTGGTAGCGGGCAGCCTGCGGACAGTAGGCACAGTCTTCCGGACAACCGCCGGTTTTTACAGACAAGAGCGTACTCACCTGCACTTCATTCGGATCGTTGTACTGACGGTGCACGGTAGCCGCCTGATATACTAATTCCAGCAATGGCTGCTGATAGATTTGCTTGATTTCGTCGATGGTCCAATCGGTTCTCATATCGTAGTTATTCTTGTTTATTTCCTGACTGATTTTTTCTATTGATCACCCCTTTCTTTTGTTTTGCTTTGATAAACTGCTCCCGCATGGCGGCTTCCTGCTGCTTGAATCCCGGCAGGTCTTCGAGACCTTCCGGTGGCGCAATGGCTTCTTCGGAAACTACCACAGTGGTGGTATCCGTCGGCTTCACAGCATACAATTCCGCTTCCACTTTTTTGAGCAAAACAATGAACTCTTCAGGATGTGACTGATAATAATTAAAGGTAGTAAAAAAAACAGTACTGTCAATTTGGTGATGCTTCAAAATTGGCGGATACAACGATTTTTTCATCGCCGCCACGGAATCTTTGGACACTTTGCTCCATTTTTCATCCACATAGGCTTCCATCAGAAAGATATCGGCCATCACTTTCACCATTTCTTCTTCCTGCAGTTCCTTGCCGTATTTTTCAAAAGCGTGTTTTCGTACGCAAGACATAAATAATGCGGCAAAGCACACACAGAGCAGCATTTTTGAAGTATATTTATGCGGTAAAAAAAACATGCTATGGCAAATATTTCCGTGCTGCAAGATATAACAAAATTAGCTAAAGAGAAAAATGCCGTTTTGGTCGCCATTTCCAAGACAAAACCGGTGGAGGAAATCCGCAAAGTATATGATGCCGGACAGCGTGCTTTCGGCGAAAACAAGGTGCAGGAACTGGTGCAGAAATATGAGGAACTGCCGAAAGATATCGAATGGCACATGGTGGGCAACCTGCAGACCAACAAAGTAAAATATATTGCTCCTTTCATTCATCTCATTCATTCGGTGGATAGTCTGAAACTGGCTATTGAAATCAATAAACAGGCCGCCAAAAACGGACGCGTGATTGATGTTTTACTGGAAATACATATCGCCGCGGAAACGAACAAATCCGGTTTTTCTGAAGAAGAACTGATAGACCATCTGGATATCAAAGCCTTTGATTCCCTGAAAAACATCCGTATTGTCGGACTGATGGGCATGGCCACCAACACGAAAAGTCAGGTATTGATAAAAAATGAATTCAGCGGATTGAAATCCTTTTTCGATGAAATCAGGGAAACCTATTTCAAACAAAATCCCGGCTTCCGTATCCTGTCGATGGGCATGAGCGGCGACTATCTCATTGCGCTCGAGGAAGGCAGCAATATGATACGGGTAGGTTCCGCCATCTTCGGCGAGCGGGAAATCAAAAAGAATCCGACTATTCCGATTTAAACGAAAATGGTATTGGCGATGCGCATAGCATTCGCAAAGGCTTCCTTATCGAGGTTGTGCGCAATATTGTTTTCTTCAAAATAAGCGAGCAGATTTTCTGTCGGCATATTACCGGTCAGGCTATCCTTCGCCATCGGGCATCCGCCGAATCCCTTGATGGCGCCATCAAAGCGACTACAACCTGCTTCCCAGGCCGTTTCCACTTTTTCCCGCCAGGTGTCCGGTGTGGTATGGAAATGTGCGCCAAATCCGATTTCAGGAAAGTCGGCAGATAATGTATTAAATACTTCTGTGATCAGCTCCGGTGTAGCCGCGCCGATGGTATCTGAAATGGAAAATTTTGTAATGCCCATTTCCAGCAATCTGTCCACCCAGTGTTCTACGAGCGCAGCGTTGTAAAAATCGCCGTACGGATTGCCGAATGCCATAGAAATATAACAAACAAAGGTCTTTCCGGAACATTCCGCGATATTCATGATTTCATCCACCCGCGCCAGCGAATCTTCAATACTGCAATTGGTATTTCTCTGCTGAAAAGTTTCGGAAATGGAAAAAGGATATCCCAGATAGGTGATTTCATCCAGTTCGCAGGCGGCTTCCGCACCGCGCTTATTGCCGACAATCACTGAGAGACGGGTGTTGGTATCATCCAGATTCAGATTAGGAATCACCACGCGGGTATCCGCCATTTGCGGAATGGCCTTATCGGAAACGAAACTGCCGCAATCCAGTGTATGAAAGCCCACTTTCAGCAGCGCGTTCAGATATTCGATTTTCTTTTCTGTAGGAATAAATCCTTTTAATCCCTGCATCGCATCACGCGGACATTCGATAATTTTTACTGTAGACACCTGAAATAGATTATTGCTGTAAAATACGATTTTTCCTGTCAATAAAAAAATCCCCGACGCATGTCGGGGATTTTTATTGTTCGGTACAATACCGCGTGATTAATGTTTGCTCACTTTGTGGTAGTGTACTTCATCGTCTATCGTGATTTTCAAAAGGTATAATCCACTCGCGTAGCCGCTCATGTCTATCTCCGCCTGCAGTTGTCGCATCGTGCC
>JADLAH010000017.1 GCA_020848315.1 Chitinophagales bacterium
ATTTCTTTGTATTTTTCCGCTAATGCCTTGCTCATGTTGGATGCTTTCTCTAAAAGTAAAAAATAATCATTGAATATTGCGTACTTATACCCGCTACTTACTACTTTTATACTATGTTTCTCGATTTCTTTTTGCTGCTGAAGGAAGAAGGCCTGCCGGTGAGTATCGGTGAGTATTTGCATCTGCTGGAAGCACTCAACAAGCGTGTAGCAGCATACAACGTAGAGGATTTCTACTTCTTGTCCAAAACCATTCTTGTCAAACATGAGCAGTTTCTCGACAGATACGATTTGTTGTTCGGGAAATATTTTCAGGGCGTTGAACTGAAAGATATCGATAAGAAAGAGATACCTGCCGACTGGTTGCAAAAGGAAATTAACCGCCTGTTTACGGAAGAAGAAAAGGCGCTGATAGAAAAAATGGGAGGTCTGGAAAAACTGATGGAGCGATTGCAGCAATTGCTGGAAGAGCAAAAAGAAAAACATCAGGGCGGCAATAAATGGATAGGAACGGGCGGTACTTCTCCGTTTGGTCACGGCGGTGCAAATCCGGAAGGCGTGAATATCGGCGGTGAAGGTGGTGGCAGAAGTGCCGTTAAAGTGTGGCAGAAACGCGAATTTCAGAATTACGCTTCGGATGTGGAGCTGAACACGCGCAACATTAAACTGGCGCTGAAACGCCTGCGGATACTGACCCGCGAAGGTGTAGAAGACGAACTGGATTTGCACACAACTATCGAAAAGACCTGCAAGAACGCCGGTTATCTGGATATTGAAATGCAGCCTTCAAAAAAGAACCGCGTAAAGGTGCTCTTGTTTTTTGATGTGGGCGGATCCATGGATCCCTATGTCGAAGTGTGCGAGCAGTTGTTTTCCGCTGCCAAGTCGGAACTGAAGCATCTGGAGTTTTTTTATTTCCACAACTGCGTTTATGAAAGTTTGTGGAAGGATAATATCCTGAGATACAACGATCGGATTCCAACCTTCGATGTGTTGCATAAATTCAATCAGGACTACCGCGTGATTTTTGTGGGAGATGCTACTATGTCGCCTTATGAACTGACGGCCTTAGGTGGTAGTGTGGAACATTATAACGATGAGTCGGGCATCACCTGGTTGCAGCGATTTATCCAGAAATTTCCGCATGCTGTCTGGCTGAATCCGAGCAATGAATATTACTGGGACGGAACGCCCACCGTGAAGATGATAAAGGAGATCTTTAAAGACAGGATGTATCCGATGACACTGGAAGGCCTGACCAAAGCGATGAAGTCACTTAAAGGCAAAAAAGCAGTGCTGTAAAAAAATCTAACTACTCAATACTAATTACTAATTACTAACTACTAACTACTAAATCAACACATATGCAGGAATTTAAAGGCACCGAAAACTATATCGCTACCGAAGAATTGCAGGTGGCCGTCAATGCCGCTATCGCTCTGGAGAAGCCATTGCTGATCAAAGGTGAGCCCGGCACCGGCAAAACTCTGCTGGCATTCGAAGTTGCTAAAGCTTTGAACAAGCCGATGTTTACATGGCATATCAAATCCACCACGCAGGCGCAGCAAGGCTTGTATGAATACGACGCGGTGGCGCGCCTGCGCGACTCACAGTTTGGCGATGAGAAGGTGAATGATATTTCCAATTACATCATCAAAGGTAAGATGTGGCAAGCTTTTGAGAGCGAAGAGCAGTCCGTATTGCTGATAGATGAAATTGATAAAGCGGATATAGAATTTCCGAATGATTTGTTGCTGGAACTCGATAAAATGGAATTCTACTGCTATGAATTGCAGCGCACCATAAAAGCCAGAACGCGCCCGATTGTGATTATCACTTCCAATAATGAAAAGGAATTACCGGATGCTTTCCTGCGCAGATGTTTTTTCCATTTTATCCGTTTCCCGGAACGCTCCACGATGATTGATATTATCAATGTTCATTTTCCGCATCTGGAAGAAGAACTGATGGAAGAAGCCTTGAAAGTATTTTACGGATTGCGGGAAATTCAAGGTATTAAGAAGAAGCCTACCACTTCCGAACTGATTGACTGGATACGATTGTTGAAGCTGGGGAAAAATACGAAAGAGGACCTCGAAAAGATAGATTACATCACGACACAGCCGCCGTATTTTGGTTCTTTGCTGAAAAATGAACAGGATTACGACCATATCTCCAAAGTGAAAAGAAGTGCGCAAAATACTTTCCGCAGATTCTGATCCACTTCCATTGCAACGGATATGAATGAAGCGATATTTTCCCTGCTCAAACGACACAGATGGACATTGCTGACCATCGCGATAGCGGGGACAGGCATTGTATATCGGATTGTGCTATGGCAGATGAACCGCGGTTTGTTTATTGACGAAGCCAACCTTGCCCGCAATATTTTTGAACGCGACTGGCTGCAACTCTTGCAGCCGCTCAGCTATGAGCAATATGCGCCACCGGTATTTCTGTGGTTGCAAAAGGCATTTACGCAATCATTCGGATATAGTGAAAGAGCCTTCCGTCTGTATCCTCTGCTGAGCGGAATTGCGGGTGTGATGCTGCTTGCACAACTGCTGCGCATGTGTCTGCCGCAACAGGTACGATGGTATCCGCTGGTGCTGTTCGCCACCGGTGCCATTTATCTCCGCTATGCCACCGAATGCAAGCAATATATGCCGGACGCGTTGGTGAGTATGGCATTGCTTTGGCTGGCTCTGAAAACAGATATCCGAAAAATATTGCCCTTTCATTTCGCGGTTATCTGGATACTTGCAGGCTCGCTCGCAATCTGGTCTTCCATGCCGAGTGTATTCATACTCGCAGGAATCGGATGTTATTACGCGGTGCAATTATGGCATACTGATATTCCTTTCCGGCGCTGGGCCGCATTGATAACAACGGGCAGTATATGGCTGTTGCAGTTTGCAGCTTACTATCTTGCAATACTGTCTACGCAGATAAAATCGGGTTATCTGCAGAATTTTCATCAGTGGTATTTTTTGGATGTTATTCCTGCAGGCTGGAGCGGATTCACTCATCACAACTGGCTCGTGATAAAAGGACTGACAGAACAGATGGGCGGAAAGCTGGCGGTGTCGCTGGTGGTAAATCTGTTGCTGACGATGGCCGGATTATTGTACGCCATCCGAAAACGTGATGCCAGAATTATTCTGCTGGCAGTGCCCGGATTGCTGCTGCTGATAGCTTCCATGATGAAATCTTATTCCCTGGTAGAACGTCTGGTTCTGTTTTATTTCCCGTACTGGCTGATAATTATCGGATTCGGATTACAGGCTTTTTATGAACAATCTCCCAAATGGCTGTATCGCATAGTGCTTGCCGGCATTGTTTTCACGGCTGTCAAGGCCAATAAGATAAGCTACCTGACTACTCATCCGCTGACATTAGAAAATGTACCTGTCTGCCTTGATTTTTTGGTGGAACATGGCATTACAAAAGACCATCTGTACATTTCTCATCTTGCAGAAGGAGGATATGTTTATTACACGCAGATGCATCCTGAAAAAGAGCGTTGGGCTAGCCTGCGAGGTGCACAGCTATTGCAATGGAACACATCATGGGATACATTGTTTTCGAAAGCAGATACTACTACAGGATGGCTTTTTACCTCTTTGGGAAATGAAATACAACCTGTTTTGCAAACAGCGGAAAAATATCTTACCATATCGCGTCGTTCGGAGGAAAGTGATGCGAAAGCGTACATCCTTGCACCTAAGTAAGCCTGTTATATTTTCTCGATTTTTACGGATGTCATAGAAAGAGAACCCATCACCGTTTTGTCATTGAAAAATGAAATGCGCTCGTTCTTTTGTTTAAGTCCCAGAATGTACAATAATGGCAGATAATGTTCCGGTGTCGGAACGGACAGCAGAAATGGCGTGCCTTGTTTTTTATAGTCGATTAATGCCTGATGGTTATCGTCGAGGATCCATTTTTTGAAAGTCTCATTTGCTTCATTTGCCCATTCATAGCCTGTGTCAGGATGTTGCCAGTCGATGCGACCGAGGTTGTGCACCATATTGCCACTGCCGATAATCAGCACGCCTTTATTGCGCAGCGCGGATAGTTCTTTCGCCAATGCGTAATGATATTCCGGCCCTTTCGTATAATCCAGACTCAATTGTACAACCGGAATGTCGGCATTCGGATAGACATGTTTCAGCACCGACCAAGTGCCGTGGTCGAGCCCCCATTTTTCATCGGCAAAAACTTCTGTGGCAGTGATTATTTCCTGCGTGGTATGTGCCAGCTCCGGACTTCCCGGTGCGGGATACTGCACCTGAAAAAGGGCGTCCGGAAACCCGCCGAAATCGTGGATGGTCGGTGGATTTTTCATGGTTGTCACAAAAGTGCCTTTCGTCTCCCAGTGGGCGGAAATACAGAGAATAGCCTGCGGTCGCGGCAGCGACTTTCCTGTTTGCTGCCATTGCGAGGAAAATTCATTTTGCTCCAGTGCATTCATCGGACTACCATGCCCGAAGAAGACCAGCGGCATGGTGTCGGTGGCGGATAGCGTTGCCGCGAACTTATGCAGAGATTGTAATTCCATGTGAGACAATAACGGCAGGGTGGCCAGTATTTTCAGAAAGTCACCTCGCTTCATGATGAATAATATTAATCCGGTACGTTTATGCCGGTGTATTTATAACAATCTGACCAAGTGTAAAGTTTCTTACGAAAGGTTAAATCCGCTCATCGTGCAATACCGCCCGTTTTACCAACGGATTGGCGCGCATCTCTTCGTAGTCGCTGCGCTGATTAAAAATGTCGATAGCGGCATAGATGGCCTTTCGGAAGGAGGTTTCATCCGCGACACCTTTTCCGGCAATATTCTCTGCTGTGCCGTGGTCGGGTGAGGTGCGGACAATATTCAGTCCGGCGGTATAGTTCGTGCCGTCTTCTCCCGCGATATATTTAAACGGAATCAGTCCCTGATCATGATACATGGCCAGGATGGCATCAAATGTTTTGTAATTGCCGGAGGCAAACAAACCGTCTGCAGGATATGGTCCGAATGCCATGATGCCCGCGTTTTTGGCTTCTTTCACCGCCGGAAGGATAACGTTTACTTCCTCATTGCCGATGACACCGCCATCGCCGGCGTGCGGGTTGAGTCCCAGCACCGCGATACGTGGTTTGTCGATGCCGAAATCCTGCATCAGTGACGTATTCATCATCTGCAGTTTACGCAGGATTTTTTCTTTAGATATTTTGGTCGAAACATCTTTAATCGCTACGTGATTGGTGACGAGCCCTACGCGGATATTTTCTGATATCATAAACATCAGGTTGTCCTTGGCGCCGAAGTAATCCATCAGATACTCTGTGTGTCCGGCATACGGGAAAGCCTCGGAGTGCATCACTTCTTTGTTGATAGGCGCGGTAACGAGCACGTCGATATGATTGCTTTTCAGCGCTTCGCAGGCAGCCTGCAGTGACTTCAGCGCATAGCTTCCGGTCAGTTCGGTTGGAGTGCCAGGTGTAATCTGAAATTCCTCTTCCCAAACCGGAATAATATTCAGTGAGTTGTGGCTGAGGTTGCTGTAGCCTTTGATGGAGGAATACTGGAATTTTTCCAGATTCAGCATTTTCTTGTAGTAGGATAATACCCGCGGATTCCCGAATAATACCGGCGTAAAGTGCTTATATATCTGGTCATCCAGAAAAGTTTTCATGATGATTTCAGGGCCGATGCCCGCAACATCACCCAGCGTTATGCCTACTTTTCTTTTCTCGTTTCTCGCTACCATTGTTACAAAGATTTTGTACAAAGGTAAACAATAATCTTACACCATACGCCGTTGCCCATTTTCCGCGGTAATTATACGGTGACGGCACAAAAGCCGGTCCCGCGATGTCAAAATGCATCCACGGATAGTCCGTGAAGTGTTCCAGGAATTTGCCGGCAGTGATGGAGCCCGCCTCGGCAGGTCCCAGGTTTTTCAGGTCGGCAATATCACTTTTCATATAGGCGCCGTATTCTTTCCAGAACGGGAATTCTACGGTTCGCTCTCCGGTTTTTGCACCGGCTTTCTGAATCTGTTTTTTGGTCTCTTTGTCCGCCGTGCCCATAATGACTGCCGCTTCCTTGCCAATGGCACGCAGTGCCGAGCCGGTAAGGGTTGCCAGATCGAGAACAAGTTCCGGTTTCAGTCGTTTGGCATAATGCATCGCATCCGCAAGAATTAATCGGCCTTCCGCATCCGTGTCCAGTACTTCCACGGTGGTGCCATCATACATGGTGATGACATCACCCGGACAGGTGGCTTCATACCCCGGACGGTTTTCCACTGCTGGAATCAGTCCGACGATATGGTAGGGTAGTTTAGCCTGCGCAATTGCATAGAGGGCGCCCACTACCGCGGCGGAACCGGCCATGTCGGATTTCATCCAGTCCATGCTGTTTTTCGTCGGCTTCAGCGAGAGTCCGCCGGTATCATATACGACACCTTTGCCAACGAATACCAACGGTTTCTTGTTGAGGGCTTTCGCCGGTTTGTATTCCAGGATATTGAAGGTGGCCGGGGCGGAACTGCCGCGGTTGACAGCCAGCAAGCCGCCCATTTTTTCCTGTTCAATTTTTTTCTGGTCCCAGACTGTGACCTGAAATCCGGCGGCTTTTCCCAGTTTCTGTATTTCTTTGGAATATTGTGCCGCGGTCAGGTAGGAGACAGGTTCATTGACCAAATCCTTGGTGATGCGAACACTTTCTGTCAGTAAATTAATCTGCGCAATGGCGGCTTTATCCAGCAATGATTCGGATACATACACGGTCAGCTGATAGGATTTCGATTTGGCTTTATATTTCAGAAATTCATAGTTGGATAAGGTGATGCCGGTTAATAAGGCAGCCATCCTTTTTGCAGAGATATTGCCTGTCAACTCTACAGCGAGGGAGGGTTCCTTGTTTTCCTTGCACAACTGATGAATGGAGAATCCCTGTATGCGCAGGGTTTCGAGGTCTTCGTTTTTATCGGCTGATTTTTCAAATGGGAATATAATATACCGTTTGTGCTGTTTGGTGAATGTCACCAGCTTCATGCCGGCTTCCAGTTTCTGATGTAATGTCTTTTTTTCCTCTCCATCCAGATAGGGCAATTGAGCTATCTGCTCACGTGAACACACCAGCAATATCGCTGCTGTGTCGATTTTATTCTTAATCTGCAACATAATCTATACCTTTAGGTCACAAAACTATCTTATTAAATCTAAAAAATCAGGTGCAAATGTCGGATTTTGTGACAGCCTTAAAATCGTATGGTCAGCATTTTTTACACGATAAAACGGTGTTGGAGCGCATTTCTGATGTGGTGAAACAGTATCATAACGGAGAGCAACTGATAGAAATCGGGCCGGGTATGGGGGCGCTGACGACATTATTGCTGCGCGATTTCTCCGAACTGACCTGTATTGAAGTAGACAATCGTTGTGTGGCCTATCTGCAGTCCAATGTGCAGCCAAATGCGCCAGGGTTGAAGATACTGGAGGCTGATTTTCTCAAAGTGAATCTCTCCGAATTGCTCGTGCAGCCCACCGCCATCATCGGAAATTTTCCATACAATATATCGTCGCAGATTGTATTCCGCATTCTCGATTACAATGAGAATATTCCGTTTATGGTGGGCATGTTTCAGAAAGAAATGGGGCATCGCATTGCATCGTCGCATGGCTCCAAAGAATATGGTGTGATTAGCGTGCTGGCGCAATTGCTGTACGATGTGAAAGTGGAATTTGATATTGCGCCGGGCAGTTTTTCGCCGCCACCGAAGGTGATGAGCAGTGTCATTTCCATGCGCAGAAAAGAGCATATTTCCCTCGATTTTGATATCGTGCTGTTTAAGAAAATTGTCAAAGCAGGATTTAATCAGCGGCGGAAGATGCTGCGCAACGGACTGAGCGGAATGGTGTCAAAAGAGTTGTTGCAGGAGCCGGTGTTTCAAAAACGCGCGGAGCAACTGAGTGTGCAGGATTTCATTGCATTAACCAAAATGATAGGACAGGCCAATGCATAAGAAGGCTTTGATAACAGCGGATATTCATCCATATCTCCGCGAGCAGCTGGAGGCTTCCGGCTTTTCGGTAGATGTCATTCCCGAGATAGACAGAACGCATTTGCTGGAGATTATTCCTGCGTACAGTATTTTAATAATTACGACGTATACGCAGGTAGATATGGAAGTGGTGGATAAGGCCACGCAGCTGCAACTGATTGGCAGGGTCGGCAGCGGCATGGAAAATGTGGATGTGGCGTATTGTACGGCAAAAAATATTATCTGCGTCAACTCACCGGAAGGCAATGGAAATGCCGTTGGCGAACATTGTCTCGCGATGTTGCTGAGTTTGCTGAATAATATACCGCAGGCCAATCAGGAACTGAAACAACAAATATTCCGCAGAGAAGAAAACCGTGGGAAAGAACTCGACGGCATGACGGTGGGCATCATCGGATACGGACATACCGGAAAAGCATTTGCCCGGAAACTGCGCGGCTTCGAGGTCGAAATACTCGTATTTGATCCTTATGTAACAGTGGTTGATAGCTGGGTGAAGCAGGTGTCTTTGACGGACATACAGCAACGTGCGGAGGTCATCAGTTTTCATGTGCCGTATAACAGGGAGACGCATCATTATGCAGGCACTGCATTTCTGGAGCAATGCAGGATGACGCCCGTTATTATTAATACTTCGAGAGGTGCGGTGGCCGACACAGTGGCGTTGACGGAGATGCTGGAACAGGGAAAGATTGCAGGAGTGTGTATAGATGTTTTTGAAGATGAGCCGCTCACTAAAAATAAGGTACATGTGCCCGAAGTGTATCAGCGATTGCTGGCGCATCCGCGGGTGGTGGCCACTCCGCATATTGCGGGCTGGACCGTAGAGTCAAAATACAAACTCGTCAAAATTCTGATGGACAAAATAAGTGTCCACTTGTCCGGAATCGTATAGCACTATTTATCGTTTATCAGACTATCCAGTTGCCGGTATAATTCCGGATTCTGGGATTTCTGTTGTTGCAGGAAGTCTCTGATGTCTTCGGGATTATTGCTGTCAAACAGCACATTGCCCTGTTCGTCCACTACGGAGTACACACCGGGTTGTAATGTTTCTTCCGGTTGTTCGGGCATCAATAATACAGACAGCAAGACAATCAAAGCAAAAACGCCGAATACGATGGCATAAGGTTTCCATCCGACAGGCTGTTCCGGCCTGCGTTCAAACGGCGGCCTTGGAGGCGGGTATTTGTGGTTCTTGTACGGATTGGATGGCAGTGGTGCAATGCTTTCCTGTGTGAGCGAATCGTCATACAGGATGCGTTTGTAGGGATTGGTAAGCGTATCGTAGGCTTCTGTCAGCTGAATAAAAATCAATGCAGCTTGCTGGTTGCCGTTGTTTCTGTCCGGGTGATATTTCAAGGCCAGCTTGCGGTAGGCCTTCTTAATTTCCTCCGCAGTCGCGGTCGGACTGACACCTAATAGCTGGTAATAATTTGCGGAAGCACCCATGCGGTTTTATTTAGCCGACAGTTTTTTCTTTTGATATTTATCCCACAAAAAGGCCATGCCAAAACACGCCAGCAATATGTAGAAAGGCATACTCGGCAGCCGGTAGCGGGCATAAGATACGATTCCGCTAATGAGTGCAAAATATCCTGCGGAGCCCAGTAAAAATAACATCAGCAAAATCTGTTTTTCCCGTATCATACGCCAGATGCCGATAGCTGCAAAAAAGTAAACGATCCCCAGAAATACAGCTACAAAACTACCCAGTAGAATTTCATAGATGCTTTTTGTGGCAAAGAATTTTTTTATAAGCGGAATAACGCCGTTGGTATATTTTTCTTCTTCCGTCCACTTTCTTGCAGGTAATCGCAAAACATCAGTTAGGCTTTGGGTACCCACACTCAGATGGATTTTTGCAGCGCCAATAAGGTGTGTCTTTACATAATCCGGAAAATTGGGTGAAAGAGTTTTTTTTGCTAACGCTATCAGGTATTCTTCTTTAACAAAAGGGTTTTGGTTGGGGCGCCATCCCATGACGTAGAGTTCTTTGTAAAATTCCTTATTGATTTCTTCTATTGTCTTATTTTGACGTTTTGCCTCATAATAACTTGCATCCCAAAATAAGAAACTGTATCCTTTAATATTGGATATTTTGAAGTAGCCAAAATTATGATAATTTCTATAGCACCACGGGAGCGTAGTAGCCATGTATCCGAAAATTAATAAAGCAGAAAACAGAATACCTTGTTTCCAGTTTTTTATATACCACAATATAACAAATACAGACAACGCAATAATATAATATTGGGTAATAGGACGAATTAGTGTGCTGACTCCGTAAATAAGTCCTGCGATAATAAAGTACTTGAATTTGTTGTTGTTGAGTCCAATAATGAAAATATAAAATGCCAGTAAGAATACAGAAGTATATATTGTCTCTGTCAAAAGGTAATATATGAAGATGGTATGATGGGGATCTAATGAAAATAGTAGTGCCGCAATTAATCCAAGATTTTTATTTAACAGTTCAGTGGCAATCAGATATATCAGGTATATTGAAAGTAAATTAAAGAAAATCTGAATAAATAATACATAAGCGGGCTGAGGACCGAACAGATAGTAGATAATACCTGTGAAGAAAGGATATCCGGGTGTTCTGAATACTTCATCACAAAATGAGAATTGACTACTCATACATATCGCAAGATTATGATATCCAAGGGAATCAAAAATCAGGATAATATGCTGAAGGATAGATTCGTCCCAAGGTTGGAATCGAAAAAAGATAGCAACTCTTATCGTGAATGAGATTAACAGCAATGTGATTAATCTTTTATCCTTTAAATGACTTAATATTGATTCCATCTTTTTGTTTATTATCTCTCAAAAATACTATATTTGTTTTGTTTCGTCCTTATTTTATACCCGAATGAAAAGAGTATCTGTAATAATCTATGCATATAACGTCGCTGATATACTCGGTGAATACATGCATCAGCTTTGCAGTGTGCGTTTTATGGGAGATTTGGATAAAGAGATTATAATTATTAATGACTGTTCAGGCGATCATACTCTGTCTGTAATCCTCTCATATATTGACAGTCATCCGGATAGCAAAATACATTTGATAAACAATGAAACTAAATCAGGAAAGGGTAGTTCGTTGCAGAAAGCTATACAGCAGGCAACTGGAGATATATTTATCTTGAAAGAGGTTGAACGTGGATATGATTTTGAAGAAATGAATCTGCTTTTGCAGCCTGTGTTAGATGGATTTGCAGATGTGGTATATGGCTCAAGATATGTAAGTGGAAATCCACATCGCAAATCTCATTTTGCCAAAAATATTTCGGATAAAATTTTCACATTTTTTTCTAATGTGATGACCAATCTTAATTTATCAGATGTTACTACGGGTTATAAGCTGATTACAAGAAATATATGCGAAAAAATCACACTCTTTGAGTCGAGAGCAGGATTTGATATGGAGTTTATCGCAAAAGTAGCCAGAGTTCCAAGCGTAAGAATATATGAGATTGGAATATCCTATTATGGAGGAGACTACAAGCGAAGTATGAAGCAGAAATTGGAACTATTTTTTTCATTGTGTAAATACAATCTGTTTTAATGTAAATGTATGGGAGATAAGCCTTATAAATTCAAGGATATTGATGTTGAGGGAATGGTTACACTGGAGGCCATAGATAAAGCCGATCACTTTAATGAGTGGATGTATCAAACCATTAAACCTTTTTGTGGTAAGAAAATATTAGAAATTGGAAGTGGCATCGGTAATATTTCAAAATATTTTGTCAGAGATGGCTATGATATTACACTTACAGATATTCGCAGTAATTACTGTGAAATACTTTCTGAAAAATTCAGCCAGTCACCAGTCATACAGATGGATTTAGTGCACGAAGATTTTGACAATAAATATTCAAATCTGTTTGATTCCTTTGATACAGTATACGCTTTGAATGTCGTTGAGCATATAAAAGATGACAATCAGGCTATTATTAACGCAAAAAAGTTGCTGAAAAAAGATGGCACACTGGTGATATTGGTGCCGGCCTACCAATGTTTATTCAATGGATTTGATGTCGCGTTGGAACATTACAGAAGATACAATATCACACAACTCAATACATTAATGAGTGCACATACTTCTATTGTACATTCACAATATTTTAACGCTGCAGGTATATTCGGATGGGTTTTATCCGGTTCTATCCTGAAAAAGCAGACCATTCCGGAAGGGCAGATGTCCATTTTTAACAAGTTGGTTTTTGTGTTTAAATTGATGGATAAGATAATATTCAACAAGATAGGTTTGTCTGTTATAAGTGTTGGTCGTAAATAGCCTTTTCGGTCAAAAGCGAAAAATATGTTAATAATTACCTGACTATCAAAAAATAGCTTATCTTTGCTATTCAAGGCACGTCTCCCGCGGGACGTGTCTATTTTTTTTTATAACGCTAAAAAAATAGAATTATGTCAGAAGTAGTGTACGTAACCGAGGAAGGTTTAGCAAAGATGAAAGAAGAGCTGAATCATCTCGTCTCCATCGAGCGTCCGAATGCGTCAAAAGCTATTGCGGAAGCCAGAGAAAAAGGCGATTTGTCAGAAAATGCAGAATATGACGCGGCCAAAGAGGCGCAAGGGCTCTTAGAGCTCCGCATCCGGAAATTAGAAGAAGCGATAGGTAATGCACGTGTCCTGGATACCTCAAAAATTGATACCTCTAAAGTATCGGTATTGTCCAAAGTGCGCGTGAAAAATCTGAAAATGAATAAGGAATTCACTTACCATCTCGTGTCAGAGAAGGAAGCGGATCTGAAGCAAATGAAAATATCCGTAAAATCACCTATCGGCGCCGCCTTGTTGGGCAGAACGAAAGGAGAGAAAGTCATGGTGCAGATTCCTGCCGGAAACATGGAACTCGAGGTGCTCGATATTTCAATTTAGTAAATGAAA
>JADLAH010000018.1 GCA_020848315.1 Chitinophagales bacterium
CACACATATACACCTCAGTCCCCTCCGAGTAGGATAAGACGGCATTGCGGAAGAAACGGCGGACTTCGGATGGATTCTCCGTCCACGAAATAAAACAAAAAAGCCACCGCATGCGGTGGCTTTTTGCTCTCCCTGCTGGACTTGAACCAGCGACCCTCTGATTAACAGTCAGATGCTCTAACCAACTGAGCTAAGGAAGAATGTTATAATTCGGAGTGCAAATGTAGGACTTTAAAGATAAATATGCAATATTTGCAGTAAAAAAATTATGAGCCTTTTAGTTGTGGGCACCGTTGCCTTTGATGCCATCGAGACGCCGTTCGGAAAAACCGATAAAATTACCGGTGGTTCCGGAAACTATATCTGCCAGTCTGCCGGTCATTTTACCAATGATATGCAATTAGTTAGCATCATCGGCGATGATTTTTCACAGGAAGAATTGCAATATCTGCAATCTATCGGCACCGATATCGAAGGTATTGAAGTGAAAAAAGGCGAAAAATCTTTTTTCTGGAGCGGACGTTATCACATGGACCTCAACCGCCGCGATACGCTGGTGACCGACCTCAACGTGTTGGCGAATTTTGACCCTGTTTTGCCCGAAAAATACAAAGACGCGGAATTCCTCATCTTAGGCAATATCGACCCTGCCTTGCAGGCAAAAGTCATCACCCAGATGGTGGAACGCCCTAAGCTCATCGCCATGGATACGATGAATTTCTGGATGGATATCGCGATGGACAACCTGAAAACGACGCTCAAAATGGTGGATTTGCTCATCGTGAATGAGGAAGAAGCCCGTCAGCTGACCAACGAATATTCACTGGTGCGAGCGGCGGCGGCCATCCGCGAAATGGGTCCTAAATACCTGATTATCAAAAAAGGAGAGCACGGCGCATTGCTGTTCCACGGCAACCGCGTGTTTTTCGCGCCGGCCTTGCCCCTGGAGGATGTGTTCGACCCGACCGGTGCAGGCGACACCTTTGCCGGCGGATTCATGGGATATCTGGCAAAAACCAAGGATTTGTCTTTCGAAAACATGAAACGCGCCGTTATCTACGGGTCTGCGATGGCTAGCTATTGCGTAGAGAAATTCGGCCCGCAGCGACTCAAAGAACTGACCGAACAGGAGATCGAAGACCGCGTGCAGGTGTTCATCGAATTGGTGGATTTTGATATCATCTTACAGTAAGCATACTGATTTTTTAATGAATGGACGTGTGTGGCTTTCTTCACACGTCCATTTTCAATTTTTTAAGACGGCCCACCTGTTTTTTTGCCTACACTATATTTCAGATAATATCAGCAGATAACAGCGGAACTAAAACTTCATTTTTTTGGTTAAATTGCAGTATGAAGAAAATTACCATTACCATACCGGATAACAAGGTAAAAGAATTGGAGTCATTTATCCAGCAGTTGAATATTTCTATTCTGAAAGAAGAGGAAAAACTGAAAGTGGAAGAATGGCAGCGTGATGAAATTGTCAAAGACAGTCAGTCGGACGAATATATCAGCAGCGAGGAAATAGAAAAAACGACTTTCAGTCGCGAGAAATAATTACGTCCACAATGTCAGGCAGGCTTCTTCCTTCCGGCGCATCAATTCCGCTTCGGCTTTTTTCTTGTCTTTATAACCGCACAGGTGCAGGACGCCGTGTGCCATCACCCGCAACAGTTCGTTTTCAAAGGAAGTGCTGAATTTTTCGGCATTCGCAGCCACACGTTCCAGCGAAATGAAAATATCGCTTTCTATTTTTCCACTCGTATCTGAATTGTCGAACGTGATGATGTCGGTATAGGTGTCGTGATTCAGGTATTCCATGTTGATGGCGTGCAGCCCTTCGTCGCTCATGAAAATATAGTTCAGTTCACGGATAGAAAATCCCTCGTTCGCGGCAATGCTTCTCAGCCATTTTTTTACCGGCATTGCCTTGAAAAATGAAGGTTTGGTGATGTGGTCGAAGTGGAAAGTGATAGCCATGCCGTAAAAATGCGAAAAAAGGCAGAAAGCAGCAAGCCGGTAGCGGAATATCAGGAAAGGAAGAATTTCATCTCCACGCATCTGCCGCCGTCGTGGAAATGCAGTTCATCGGCCAGCTGTTTCATCAGAAACACGCCTCTGCCATCCGGACATTCTTTAAATTCAGGCAGTGTCGGATCGTGGAGTTGCTCGGGATTAAACCCTTTTCCCTGATCTTTGACTTTCAGCTGAAAGGAGGATTCGCATTTGCAGACCTCAATCGCAACGGTTTTTGCCTCGTCGAGCAGGTTGCCGTGTTCCATGGCGTTGGTGACCGCTTCCACAGAGGCCAACAGGATATTGCCGAATTTATCATCGGATATATTGTGTTCTTCTTTCCAGTTTTCCAGTAAACGCTCTATCTGTGCGATATTCTTGAGGTTGGAAGAAATTTTCAAACTAACTACTTCTTGCATAAAGCGGTACTTTATCAGATTACGTGTCGTGACAATGGCGTCCGTCTGTGCGTGTGCAGACGTATGTATATACGCAAGTTAAATCAATTAGTTAACAAGCCGCAAGTACTTTTCTACTAAATTTTTATAAAAAGGCTTCAAATCCGGCGGTACGGACTTGTATAATTCCATCGCCGACTTGCGTTTTTGCAGGTATTCTTCCAGGGATGCGGGCAGTTTGCGAGGTATTTCGATGCCGGATTTCGATTGTCTTTTATCGTCTTCTTCCTGTTCGCGCTGCGCTTTGTCGAGTTCCAGCATCCGGGTTTCTATCTCTTTTTGCCGTTTCAACGTTTCGGCAGTCAGTTTTTTGGTAATCAGATCTTTTTCAAGGTCTTCCATTTGCTGCATCAGCTGGTCGACACCGCTTTCATTTTTCTGCTGCTGGCTCATTTTCTCTTTCATTTTGCGCAGTGCTTCGCGGATGGCGGCCTGTTGCTCTACCGCCTGCGCGAAATCTTTGCCCATCTTTTTCGGGTCGCCGCCTTTTTGAATATGGTCGCCCATTTTCTGGAGTTGTTCGCCCATTTTTTTCTGCATCTCACTCAGGTTGGGCTTTTCTCCTTTGCCGCCCGGTTTGTCGCAGGAGCCGCTGCCTGGCTTCTTGCTGTTTTGCTGTTGCTGCAGGTTGTCCAGCGATTCGCTCAGCATCAGCGCCAGATTGTTGGAGGAGGTCATCACCATCTGCTGCGCGACGGCCGCCACTCCGCGGTTGCGGGCTTCGAGTTGCGTGATGGACTTTTTGAGTTCTCGGTTGAGTTTATACATCTCGTCAGAGATAAAAGATTGCAGCTTGAACTGTCGCTTGCCCAGCGCCTGCAGGCTGTCGCCGATGAGCTTCGCATCGTCGCGCAGGTTGTTTTGCTGTTGCACAATCTGCAGGTATTTCGGACTTTCCGTCTCCGTTTTTTTCAGGTCATTCATCAGCTGTTCCTGGTCGAAGGATAGCTTCACGAGGTTTTCCAGCAATTGCCGGATCATCTTGATGTCTTCCGCATTCTGATCCATCTGCATCTGATTCAGTCCCATCTGCATTTTCTGCGCCATCTGTTGCATCTTCTGCGAAGAAGATTTCTGCGTTTTGGAAGCTTTGTCCTGTTGCTGCTGCTGCAGCTCCTTGGCACTCTTATCCATACTTTGCTCGATATCCTCGCTCATCGCCTTGTTTTCCTTTGTGTCCATCGGCTGTTCGGCTTTCTTGTTCAGTTCTTCCAGTTGTTGCAGGTTTTCCTGAATATCATCGAACTTTTTATTCAACTCTTCCTGCTGTTGCTGCAATTGTTCCGCAGGCTTGCTTTTTTGCTGGGTCTGTTCGCTCAGCTGTTCCTGTTCTTTTGCCAGCTGATTCAGTTTGTCGATGGTTTCCTGTGCTTTTTGTTCCAGTTGTAGTTTTTCAAACAACTTCTGCATTTTATCCAGCTCCGACTTCAAATCCTTGTTGCTTTGATCCATCTTGTCCAGGTTCTCGAAGGTGTTCTTCTGTTCCATCTTCTGTAAGATATCCTGGATCTGCTTCATGAGGTCTTTCATCTCGTCGCTGAGCAGGTCGTTCATCATCTCCTGTAGTTTTTCCTGTTTTTCCAGAATCTCCGGATTCTGTTCCTTGAATTCCGACTGGTTTTTCAGGTTTTCCTCATATTTTTCCTTGATGTCTTTCAACTCTTCCGTGAGTTGTTCGTGTTTTTGCTGCAACTGCTCCAGTTGTTTTTTGTCTTCCCACGAAAGAGTGGCTTTGCCGACAATTTTCTCTTTCATTTCCTTGATGGCAGCAGCGAGTTTCTGCGCTTCTTTGGCTGCCGAGGAAAGGTGGTCGTTGATGGCTTCGTTATTCTGTTGCTCCAGTTTTTCGAGTTCTTTTATGCTGGCCTTCTCGTAGCTGAAAACGCCCGATTTAGTGGACTTCGGACCGCTGTTGCCGTCATTGTCCCAGGCTTCAAAAAAGTATTCCATCGTGTATCCGGGCAGCAAAGGGTATTGGGTAAAATCTATCTGCACGCTGATATCCGACATGGCTTTGCTGCTGATGGGCAATGTCTGTTTTTTGCTTTCCGTAACGCTGCCTTTTTCATTGCGGATAGCATACTGGAAGGCGAGCCGGGAAAGGCCGTAATCATCGGAAGCCGCGCCGAGCAGCAAGGCAAAATCCTGTTGTGCGGAATCCTGCATTTTTTCTACAAACAAAGTAGGATAATTGTCCGGTGTGACCGCAATCCGGAAGCTCACGGAATCGCCCTGCGGCACATCGCTGTTGGTGTAGTAAATGGTATAACGGGTATCTTGTAGTATCTTTTTTCTGAATGTAAATTGTCCGTCGCCGTCAGCAGTGGCATCCGCACTCACGCCATCCATAGCGATGCGCACCTTTTCCGTGCCGGCAGTCTGCAGGTGCCAGTGAACCGTAGTGCCGGCGAGTACAGACAGGTCGCCGGTGTTTTTAAGCTGTTCCGCCTGCTTTCCGGTGTAGGCCGGATATTCCAGATCGATGGAAAATTGCGCCAGCACGGGCTTTTTCACAACCTGCATAAGATATTCATCACTGTTGAATTCGCCTGCATAGAAATAAAACGACGCCGACTGCTGAATGTTGGCAATGCGGTAGGAAAAGCGGTTGTTCGACAACTTTTCCATTTTATAGCTTTTCCCGTTTTCTTTGATGTACACCTCGTTCGGAATGGTTTTTCCTTTGATGCGGAGTTGCACTTCCACGTCATCATATTGCACTACTTTCAGCGAGGTATTTTCCAGGATAAATTCAAAAGGTGCTTTTTTGGCGAAGGTTTTATTGGGTTGTAGTAAACGGGTGCTGCTTTCTGTGAGCACATCCGGCGCGGCAAAGAGCAGGATGAACAACAGCAGCAGTGGCGGGACGGCGTATTTCAGGTATTTCTTATTGGCATTCAGCGAAATGGCCTGCGTAAAAGGAATCAGACGGATATTGTCCATTTTTTGTGCAATACCGGCCAGCAAGAGTTCATGGTTGCTGCTATTTTCCATCTGGCGGTGCAGTTGCAGAATATTCAGCAACTGATCTTTCACATCTGAAAAATGCTGACCGATAATACCGGCAGCCTGTTCGTGCGAGATAATGGCGCCCAGTTTCCAGTAGTGAAACAAAGGCCGCAACACCCAGCGATACAGCGTGACGGCGGTGAGCAAGCCGAAGCCTGCGAGCAATAACTTGCGGACAGTAGTAGAAAAATAGAGCTGATATTCACTGACGGACAGCAAAAGATAGATGCCGACCAGAAGGCCGACAAACAGCAAGGCGCCCCGCAGCAACCGGTTGAGGTAATACTTGCGGATAAAGGCATCCAGTTTCTGCAGTAACAGTGAATACTCGGTATGCATACTATGGTTAAATATAGTGTATATACCCGCCTTTTGCGCGCCTTTTTTTGTTATTTAATTTAAAAAAGCAACAGTCGGGAAATCAATTGGCTTATTCCGACTTTTTACCTTTCATAGGTACGAAATATACTTCCGAAAAATCCCGGAATTCCATTGCGTTCTGCGGACAGTTGCGCACGTTCGGCTGCACGAGCCGGAAGTCGATATCGTAGTAAATCGGGAGTACCACCGCATCGTCGATAACTTGTTGATCAGCTTTCAGATACAAGGCATTCCGTTCGGTTTCATCTACCGTTGCTACCGCTTTGTCAAACGCGTTGTCGAAGACCGGATTTTTGTAGCGGAAAGAGTTGATGTAAGTTTTCTGTGTGATATCGTCCGGCACGTATTTGCTGTGGAACAGATTCAGGAAGTTTTCTGCATCCGGGTAGTCTGCCACCCAGCCCAATCGGTAAAAATCTATTTTTGCGGTTTCCACGGCTTCCGTATGTTGCGCCCACGGAACAATCAGCAGGTCGATGTGGATGCCCAATGTTTCTTCTATCATCTTTTTCAATGCTTCCGCCACCTGTGAGTTGCGGGAACCACCGGAATTAAGTTGCAGTGTAACGGTCGGGAAGCCTTTTCCTTTCGGGAATCCGGCTTTTGCCAGGTATTCGCGGGCTTTTTCCGGCTGATAGCTGTATCCGTTCACCAGTTTGGAGTCGTAGGTGCCGGTGCCCGGCGGCACGGTGCCATAGATGGCAGGAAATCCGGTGCCTTTCAGGGTGAAATCGCACAGTTTCTGGCGGTCAATGGCATAACAGAAAGCCTTGCGCACATTCATATTGTGAAATATCTTTCCCTGATGCTGAAAGCCATAGTATTGGAGCGCCATGACAGGCAGGTATTGCAATTGAAAATCCTTGTAGGCAGGCTTCAGATTTTTTTTGTAATCCACAATTTCATCGATCATTTCCAGCGGAAAACGGTAGGCTAAGTCGCTGTTGCCTTTCTTGAATTCGAGTAGTTCATTTTTCTTTTCTTTGATATAGGAAACGCGGATGGCGTCGAGGTATGGCAGCTGATTCCCGAAGGTATCCTTGCGCCAGTAATTCGGATGGCGGGCGAGGAAAGTAACTTCATTATCACGGTTTATTTTGAGATAAAACGGACCCGTTCCAACGGTGTGTGCCCGCATTTCTCCGCCATATTTATCTACTGCTTCTTTCGGATAAATTTTTCCGAAGATGAGTCCGAGCCGAGCCAGGAATACGGCATAAGGCCGTTCCAGTTCTATTTCTACGGTGAAACTGTCCAGTACGCGCACGCCGCTGACGCCTCCTTCGGGTACTATCTTTTGTGCGGTCAATGAGTCGTATTCATTAGCGCCTTTCACCACATCCTTGAAAATCCAGAAACCCTGATTGTCGGCAGGATTGTGATAACAGAGCCGGTCGAAGCAATATTTCACGTCATAGGCATTCATTTCGCGACCCTTTCCATCCGGGAAACATGGATCGTCGTGGAAGCGAACACCCTTGCGGAGGTGAAAGGTGTATCTGGTGCCATCCGGACTGATATCCCAGCTTTCTGCCAGTGCCGGAACGACGGCCAGCGTGCTGTCGTCGAAAGTGACGAGTCCCTCATAAATCTGCTCACACAGACGGTGAGCCGTAACTTCCGTGATGTTGAGCGGATAGAGTGATTTGAAGTATTCTTCTTCGTTATAGCGAAAAGTGCCACCGTAGAATTTGCCGCCTTTGGCTTCGCGCAGCTTGAACGTGCGTTCCATATTGGCATTGCAACTCAGCAAAAAAAGCGACAGCAGTAGTATGGTATATCTGATCATATCCGGAAATTGGATTCAAAAATACACAATCTCGGCTAAACTTTAATTTTCAGATAAATCGGGCAGTGGTCGGAATGTTTGACATCCATGAATATGGCGGCGTCTTCCAGCTGCGGACGCAGCGATTCGGAGGCCGCGTGATAGTCGATGCGCCAGCCTTTGTTGTTGTTGCGGGCATTGGCGCGAAAACTCCACCACGAATAGGCGGCTTTCATCTCGGGATTGAAAAAGCGGAAAGTGTCGATGAAGCCGCTGTTGAAATAGGTGCTCATCCACTCGCGCTCTTCCGGCAAAAAGCCTGAGCTGTTCTTGTTGCTCACCGGATCATGGATGTCGATAGCCTGATGGCAGATATTGTAATCACCGGAAACAATCACCTTTTTTTTGGTTTCCATCAGTTCGTGGATATATTGGTGGAAGTCACGCAGGTAATCCATTTTCACGGACTGCCTTTCGTCACCGCTGGAGCCGGAAGGGAAATAGCTGTTGACAATGGTAATATCGCCGATGTCCATCCGGATGACACGGCCTTCCGCATCGTAGCGGGCATTTCCCATTCCTTTCACCACCTCCGAGTGGGCGGTTTTCACCAGAATGCCCACGCCGCTGTAGCCCTTTTTCTGAGCAGAAAACCAGTGGTGCCGGTAGCCTAGTTCCTCAAAAATTTCTACCGGAATGTCATATTCATGCGCTTTGGTTTCCTGAAAAAGATAGACGTCGTAAGCTGTTTCCCGAATCCAGTCGGCAAGACCTTTGGAAACGGCGGAACGGATACCATTTACATTGTAGGAAACAATTTCCAGTGAACTCATTTTGAGATGTTAAAGCGTTAAAAAATCAGTATTTTTTTTGCTATCTTCACTTAACTGTGAAAAGCCTGAAAGCAAATATACTAATCCTTTTCTTGTTTGTCTGTTATTCTGTATCTGCCCAGTCATTTATAGAAGGACGGGTAGTGGATGCCAAAACCAAAGAGGCGGTAGGGTATGCCAATATCTATATCAAAGGCACCACCATTGGCACCACAACGGATGACACCGGTTATTATCAGTTGAGAATCGATGCCTGGAAAGACTCCATTTCTGCGGCTTACCTCGGGTATAATGAGCTGACGCTGCCGCTGAAAAAGACAGCCAGGCAGAGAGTGGATTTTGAGATACAACCTTCGGAAAATATGCTGGCGGAAGCAGTGATAGTGGCCAACCGCGAGAGTATGGAAGATTATCTGATCCGGAAAATCCTCGAAAACAAAGACCGGAACGACAAACGCAGTCTCGAGAACTACAGCTATGAATACTACAGCAAAATAGAACTGGATATCAAAAATCTGTCCGATAAATTCATGGACAGGAAGCTGCTGAAGCCTTTTCAGTTTGTCTTCAACAACATCGACAGCACCTCGGAGGAAGAGCCTTTTCTACCGATTATGTTGTCGGAAAATATCTCTGATTTTTTCTACACGAACAAGCTGAATAAAAAGCGGGAAGTGATTAAGGCTTCCAAAATTTCGGGAATGAATGATGCCAGTTTTTCTGAATTTCTCGGCGCTACCTATCAGGATATCAATATCTACGACAATGCCTACGATATCCTGCAAAAACAGTTTATCAGTCCGATTGCCAATTCCTGTAAAACGTTCTACCGTTACAGGGTAATTGATACGCTGGTGCTGGATAATATCGTTCATTATAAGATGATGTTTGAGCCCAAGACCAAAGGAGATGCCACCTTTCTGGGTAGTCTGATTGTGTCTGAAAATAATTTTGCCATCAAGAGTATTCAATTGCGCATGGCTCCGCATGTCAACATCAACTTTATCAAGCGGATTGAACTGAATCAGGATTTTGAATGGGCGGATAATCAGGGCTGGATGCTGAACAATGACCACCTGCTGATAGAGTTTGCGCCTCTGGAAAATAAACCGGCTGTGATTGCCCGGAAAAACGCGATTTACAGAAATTTTAAAATCAACCGTCCCTATAATGATTCCATGATCGACAGGCTGAAGGAGGTTGTCACCATGGATGAGTTGGATATGAAAAAAGATCAGGCATTCTGGGACACGTCGCGGTTTATGACACTTACCAAAAACGAGGCTGCGGTTTACCATATGATAGATACATTGAAGACAGTTCCGGCCTTCAAGACATATACGGATATCATCAATCTGGTGCTGACCGGATACTATCCGGTGGGTCCGATAGAACTGGGCCCGATTCTGAATCTGGTGAGCAATAACAGGTTGGAAGGCTGGCGTTTCCGGGCGGGTTTCCGCACCAACGAAAAGGCTTCCAAATGGATGCAGGCAGGTGGATACATGGCTTATTCATTGAAAGATAAACGCATTAAAGGAGGCGCGGATCTGAGCTTTTTAATCCATAAGTTTCCAAGACAAATCATCAAGGCGTCCTATGTGCGGGATGTCAACAAGATGAGCCGTACGACAGACTTATTATCGACCGACAATTTTCTGAATATTATCATACAGCGCAAAAGGCCGGATATGCGGCTGCTGTACATGGAAGAGTCCAAGCTCACCTACGATATCGAATACAAGCAGGGATTCAGTATGAGTGTCACCATGCAGAACCGTCGTATCGGACAGGGATTGGTGCCATTCCGCTACACCATGACAAAAAGCGAGGGTGTGATGGATACCCTGCAAAGTCTGAATCAGACCGAGTTGGTGTACAGAGCGAGATTCGGATTCGGAGAGAAATTTCTGAATAAAAATTCCATTTTCCGTTCTTCTCTCAACTGGTGGCATATTCCCGTATTGCAATTGGAATATGTGTATGGTATCAAGGGTTTTTTAAAGAGTCAGTACACTTATCATAAGATTACAGTGGCATTTTCAGATATTATTCCTATACGTACCATCGGCCGTTTTGAGATGAAATTTCAGGCCGGAAAGGTATTCGGCAAAGTGCCGTTTTTGTTGTCAGAAGTGCATGATGGCAATCAGACATTCGCCTACAGTAATACTGCTTTCAACCTGATGAATGACTATGAGTATTACAGCGACCATTATTTGCAGTGGAATTTTACGCACCATTTTGACGGCTTCTTTCTGAACCGGATTCCCGGCATCCGTAAATTGAAATTGCGTGAAGTGATACACACTAGAGGTGTCTGGGGGAATGCGTCCGCGGCGAATCAGCAAATCAATCATGCCAGCAACTCATTTATCCGCCCGCTGGGGAAAATCCCTTATGTGGAAGTAGGTTTTGGTCTGGAAAATATCCTGAAATTTCTGCGGGTGGATGCGATGTGGCGTGTTACGCACCGCAATCAGCCAAAAACCTACAACTGGATGATTACATTCGGATTTAATTTCAATTTCTAGCCATACCCTTTTTTCTGTATTTTTTGGTTATCCCGGATTTATTGATACAGGTTATTGTATCCCGTGAGGATAATGTATACATTTACAGAAAATACAGACCCGTTGTTCGCGCAGGATTGCATCAATAACTCGATTCCCTATCTCCGTCTCACCGATACGGCTGGCTATGCACTTGACCTGATGGCAGAGTACAAGGTGGACCAGTTGGCAGTCGTTGATAACGGCGTGCTGGCGGGTATGGCTTCAGAGCAACAGTTGCTGGATCTGGATGATAACATCACGCTCGAGGAAATGCGTCCGGCTTTGTTGGCTAATAAAGTGCTCGAAGGAACGCATGTTTTTGATGTTGTAAGAAAGCAGTCGGAGTTTGCAACAGACTATCTGCCGGTTGTTACTGCTGCCGGTGAATATCTGGGGTTGATAACAACACAGAAAATCGTAGCGCAATTCAGCAGTCATTCGGCGCTCGCAGGCTCCGGAGGAATCATTGTGCTGGAGATGGAGGCAAGAGACTATTCTCTGGCTGAAATTGCAAAGATTGTGGAATCCAATAATGCACTCATTTTGCACAGTATGATATCCACTGCGGCACATTCACAACAGTTGCAGGTGTCGCTGAAAATCAATAAAAATGATTTGAAAGATATACAACTTTCTTTTGAACGATATCAATACACGGTGCTTGCCGTGCTGCATCAATCGGAATACGAATGGCAGCTGAAAGAGCGTTATGACAGCCTCATGCGTTATCTGGAGGTGTGATTTTCAGCGAAATTCTCTTAGCAATATGATAGCCGTATATCGCTCCTGTGATATATAAAACCGGAAAAATCGGAATCAGATACCTGGCTTCAAAATAGTGTAGGAAAAAGATGATATAGGTAAAACTGGTGAGTACATACAGCGCACAGAACACGAACAGCCATTTGTGCTTCCGCATCCAGATAAGTCCTGCCAGCAGACTCGCAAACAGGAATATATTCAACAGCAACAGGATGCCTTTGATGATGATTTTTACCGGATTCAGCTGGTAGTTGTCCAACGCGGGAATGGGATAGGCATTGCTCTGAATAATGATGCTTTTGAGAATCAGAATTGGCGTAATGACGTATACCTGAAACGGTGCCTTTTCTTTTATTTCTTCTTCAAGTTGCAACAACTCATTGCATGCTGCTTTATCCAGTGAATCGATGGATTCGTTTTTGATAGGGGCGTTTTTCAGTTCATAATACTGATATAATGTATGTAGCGCTGCGGATACAGACTGTTCTGAATTTACGATGGTGGCTCTTTCAGGAAGTTCATCGACGATGTGCCTTATAAACGCTTCCCGGTTTGCCTGTTGCCCTGTTGTGATGTGACTGATCATGGCATTGGAAATTTTTTCTGAGGAGAAGTCTGCCGGATTCATCCAGCAGGAAATCCATTTCCGCAGCGCGATATTCGGCATGCCATAGTCCATCGGATCGCCGTAATATTTTTCCAGAACCACCACCTCGCCTTTGGTCACAATAAAATTGCGAATAATATGCGGAGCAAACAGTAACCCTGCTCCCAAAGTGAAATATAAGCCAAATTTGACACACAGGTATTTTTTGTTCCGATACAGATAAAACAACATGAACCCGATAGAAAAGGAAATGAAAACGATGCTCGGTCTGCACAGTGCACCTAGCGCAAACACGAACCCTGCCGCCATCCAGTCGCGCTTGCGGTGGTGTTTGTAAGCCAGCGACAAGAAATACAGGAGGAAGCAAACAAGCGAAGGACTCAGTGCTTCGGTAATCGTGTAATACAGATAGGTGACCAATGTCGGATTAAAGCCATACATTATGGCGGCGAGCCAGGCCATTTTATTATTGCCGGTGAAATTATAGGTGGCCATCAATAGCGCAAATGTGGCCAGAATAAAGATGAAAACCTGCGTAAATCGGATAAAATAATAACTCTTTGCCTCCCCAAACAACAGGTAGTGAATACCATAGAAAATCGGATAAACCGGAGTTCTCCTTACCGTATAATGATGTTTGTGCGGATTGACGGTAAATCCTTCTTTATTCAAATAGTTTTTAATTTGAGAAGTATACCAGTAGTTATCGATAGAAAAGATGGTGCTATTGTGTGCCAGTGACCAGGTAGCGTAATTTTTATCTTTTAATGAGTTGCTTCTAATGTAATCTATATTCCATTTGTTCCATATAAATATATATAAAGCCAAAGAAATTACCAGTGTGGCTATATGGAGTTTGGATATCTTCATGTTCGCTTAAAAAAAGAGAGTAACGAAGGTGCGATTTTATTTTGAATGTCATTAGGTGATAATTCAAAAAACATAGGCAGTCGCAGAAGATTTGAGGTGTAAAATTCAACCATTTCTAAATCTCTGCCATCATGTTTGTCTGCATAGAAGTTGCTTGAATGAAGAGATTGATAGTGAAATACAGCCATTATTCCGTCACGCTTCAGATGTTGAATCAGTGCATCCCGTTCATCAATACTATTACAAACGAGATAAAACATGTGCGCGTTGTTGGTGGCATATGCAGGTATATGTGGCAGGCGGATGAAATCCCGGATAGGCAGCAACGCCTGCCAGTAAGCGTCCCATAGCAATTTCCTTTTCGCTTGTATGCTCCCGAGATTTTCTACCTGCGCAAATAAAAATGCGGCAATGATATCGGAAGGCAGGAAGGATGATCCGATATCCACCCAGTTGTATTTATCTACTTCGCCACGGAAGAATTTACTTCTGTTGGTGCCCTTTTCCCGGATGATTTCAGCTCTTTCAATAAACTGCGGGTCATTGATGACGAGCATGCCGCCCTCGCCGGAAATGATGTTTTTTGTTTCATGAAATGAAAAAGCACCGAGGTGACCGATGCTGCCCAGTGGCTTGCCTTTGTAATAACTGTCAATCGCCTGCGCGGCGTCTTCCACCACAAATAAATGGTGTCTGTGTGCAATGTCCATGATGATGTCCATATCGCAGGCCACACCGGCGTAATGTACTACGACAATCGCTTTTGTTTTCGGTGTGATAAGTGCCTCTATCCGGGCTTCGTCCATGCCGGGATGGTCTGCTCTGCTATCGGCAAAAATGAGTTTTGCACCGCGCAGTACAAACGCGTTGGCGGTAGACACAAAAGTGTAGGAAGGTACAATGACTTCATCTCCTTCCTGCAGGTTGAGCAATATGGCCGCCATTTCCAGTGCATCGGTACAGGATGTGGTCAGCAGTGCCTTCCGGAAACCAAACGTTTCTTCGAAAAAGGTGTGGCATTTTTTGGTAAATGAGCCATCGCCGGAGATTTTTCCGGTAGCAACAGCCTGCTCGATATAAATGGTTTCTTTTCCTGTGAGGAAAGGTTTGTTAAATGGAATGTACATATTTATTTTTCAA
This sequence comes from Chitinophagales bacterium, assembly GCA_020848315.1. Taxonomy (GTDB): domain Bacteria; phylum Bacteroidota; class Bacteroidia; order Chitinophagales; family JADIYW01; genus JADJSS01. Next base: position 14,403 of record JADLAH010000018.1, read on the forward strand.
TGGGGATAAATTTGGCTTTATCAGGTAA
>JADLAH010000019.1 GCA_020848315.1 Chitinophagales bacterium
CGGGATAATTTTTTTACTAAGTGTTTTGGAACACCATCCACCGCAGTGATATATGGCAGGTTGATTTCCGTTTCTGTTGAAGAAGACAACTCAATCTTTGCTTTTTCCGCAGCTTCTTTCAGACGTTGCAGGGCCATAGGGTCTTTGCGCAGGTCGATTCTTTCCTCATTCTGGAATTCCGTTGCCAGCCAGTCGATAATCACCTGGTCGAAGTCGTCACCGCCGAGGTGTACGTCACCGTTAGTAGATTTTACTTCAAACACACCATCACCCAACTCGAGGATAGATACGTCGAAAGTACCGCCACCCAGGTCATATACTGCGATTTTCATGTCGCGGCCGCCTTTATCGAGGCCATAGGCCAATGCGGCTGCAGTCGGCTCGTTGATGATACGTTTCACATCCAATCCGGCAATCAGACCGGCTTCTTTGGTAGCCTGACGCTCAGAGTCATTGAAGTAAGCAGGAACGGTGATTACCGCTTCCGTTACCGTCTGACCGAGATAGTCTTCTGCCATTTTTTTACATTTTTGCAGAATGATGGCAGAAATTTCTTGTGGTGTGTACAATCTGTCATGCAAACGCACACGAACGGTGTCGTTGTCACCTTGTTCTACTTTGTAGGAAACGTATTTCTGCTCCGTAGCGGTTTCAGAGAAATGTTTACCCATAAAACGCTTGATGGACTGTACCGTATTGGTTGGGTTGGTGATTGCCTGACGTTTTGCAGGGGCACCTACCTTGCGCTCTCCGTTTTCCAGAAAGCCTACGATAGAGGGCAACGTGCGTTGTCCTTCATCTGTTGTAATTACTACCGGTTCGCTTCCTTCCATTACGGAAACACATGAGTTGGTAGTTCCTAAGTCAATTCCTATTATTTTTCCCATTGTAATTAATTTTCTGAGTTAATTTCCCTTATTGATTCAATTCACATGCCAAGTGCTTTTTTGTGACAAAATGTCGGTAAGTGGTCGCAAGGCTCATTCCTGCATGAAAAAATGTACTTTTTAACTATAGCCGCGAACGAAAATATGTCATCCTTTAGCAAGGGTACTCCTTAATTGTATAACTGTACAGTTGTATAATTATACAATTTGCCGCAAAACAGATAACAATATATACATACAGATGTCCGGCGGCTGATGTAACTTTGCACCATGCAAATGACCCTGACAACACCGGCCATACTTTTTTCAACGGTGTCGCTTCTTTATGTGGCTTACACCAATCGCTTTGTGGCCATCTCCAACCTGATCCGCAGTCTGAAAGCGCGCTACCTGCAAACCAAGGATGCCGATATTCTCAAGCAATTGTCCAACCTGCGCCTGCGGGTGATGCTGATTCGCAATATGCAGCTCACAGGGATTGTGTCGCTCATCCTGAGTGTGGTGTCCATTATCCTGATCTTTACAGGACATATGTATTATGCCAATTTCGTCTTCGGCATCAGCCTGCTTTTTTTGGTTTATTCCATGTCGCTGGCCGCCCGCGAAATATTTATATCCGTGGAGTCGCTCAAGATAGAACTTAGCTCTATGCAGGATCTGCACGACAATCATCAGGATGACAGCCTGCTCATATCCCATAATATCAAAAAAATTACTCAGGCCACCAAAGATTTATTCGAATCTAAAGAAGAGCAACCTGTGAAATCTGATAAACCCGATGAAAAAGAATGATTTATCCAGTTCTATTGTTTATTGATAAATTAGTCAACATCCGTTTATAATCTCTGTTTTTATCTTAATGTTGCGAATGGCAACTTTACGTTGGAATAATTTTTGTAATTGTTCGTTAATGCTAATAAGTAAATATTCTAGTGATATGCGGAAAATACTTTTCCTTTCCCTTTTGGTGTGGTCGTTTGCAGATGTGTTTGCGCAGGCTACTTTCAAACAAACCGATTTGCTGAAATCATTTCGGGAAGCCGAAGAACTGATCAGTCTCGAGAAATATGCGGTGGCGCAGCCGATTCTTCAGCATTTTATAGAAAAATACGAAGATAAAACGCTCGATAAATCCAATATGATTTACGCGGAGGCACTGTATTATCAGGCGCTTTGTATGAAAGAATGCGCGTCGCCGGAATCAGAAAAGGCATTGACTTACTTCGCGGAAAATTTCAAAGGGCATCCGAAAACCAACAATGCCTATTTTCATTTGGGCGATATCGCTTTTGTGAAAGCGAATTACAACGATGCGCTCGCTTATTTTGATAAGGTGGATGAAGATGGTTTGTCCGGTAATGATGTATACGAATTTCAGTATAAACGGGCGTTTTCCAATTTTGCGTTGAAGAAATTTACGCAGGCGCGTGGCTACTTCAATCAGATGGCGGCTAATAAAAAACATCCGTATCAGGAAGAAGGGTACTATTATTCCGGTTTGTCCAGTTATTATCTCAAAGATTACAACGCGGCATACAAGAGTTTTCAGCCACTCGAAGTGTCCAAGAAATATGGCAAAATCGTACCGTATTACATTGCTTCCATTAAGTTTATCAATAAAGACTATAAAGGCGTCGTGACTTATGCGGAGCCCAAACTCAAGGAGAATGTCAGCTACAGCAATGAAATAGCGCACCTGCTCGGCAACAGTTATTTCGAGCTGAACGATTATGAAAAAGCTTTGTACTATCTGGAAAAATATACGCAGAATGCCGTAAAAATCACCCCGGAGGATTATTATACACTGGGGTATGTGCAGGCGCAGAAAGGGCAGTGTGATAAGGCCATCGGCAACCTGCTGAATCTGTCTCCGCTGGAAACGGCATTGGGACAAAACGCGATGTTCCTCCTCGGTCAGTGCTATGTGAAAACGGGTAAAAAGGCCGAAGCCAGAACGGCTTTCCAGCAGGCAGCCCGTATGTCATTCGACAAAAAAATACAGGAAGAAGCGATGTTTCAGTATGCCAAACTTTCTTACGAACTGGAATATACCAACGACGCTTTGGTGAGTCTCAAAAATTTCATTCATACTTATCCGAAGTCTGTGTATTATGTGGAGGCAAATGAATTGCTAGCCGATTTGTTTCTGATGACCCGCAATTATGAAGAAGCGATGTCTATCATTGACGCTTTGCCCACCAAATCCGTAAAACTCCAGGAAGCTTATCAGAAAATGGCATACTTCCGCGCAGTAGAAAATTACAACGATTACAAACCGGATGCCGCTATCGCCTTTTTTGATAAATCACTAAAATATCCGATATCCAAAAATCTGGAAGCCTTGTGTTATTATTGGAAAGCGGAGATTGCCTATCAGCGCGGCGAATACGATAAGTCGATTGCCCTGTTGCAGAAATTTATGCCACTATCCGGCAGCGTAACAAC
>JADLAH010000020.1 GCA_020848315.1 Chitinophagales bacterium
AAGGGTAAATCGATATACGGGATATACCTGAATGGTGCTACCGGATTTCAGATTCTGCGCACTACTGTCAATACCGGTAATGGTACAGTTGGAAGCAACGGAACAACACCAGCCGGCACCGGTGGTGCCGGAGGAGGTGGAAACGGAGCAACGTCCGGTGGTGTAGGAAGTACACAAGGCTGTTATGGCAGTGGTGGTTCTAATGGAGGAAATGGAGCAGCAGGTGCCGCTAATAACGGAACAGCAGGTGCTGCCGGTACGGGTGGTACATTAACTACCGGTTCAGGATGTAATGTCGTAGGTTGTGATGCGAATGGATCCAATGGGAATAATGGTGCCAACGGAGGAAATGGCGGTGTAGGATCACCCAATCATACAGCTGGTAGTAGACCCGCAACACCAGGTATAGCAACGCCATTCTATTTGCCTTCTGCTCAGGCAACCGCAGGTGGCAATGGTGGCGGCGGTGGCGGCGGCGGTAAAGGCGGCGGCGGTGATATCGGTACTTGCTGTACCTGTGGTTGTGGTACTCCTATAAGACCGGATGGCGGTAATGGCGGTAACGGCGGCGGCGGCGGTCTCGGTGGCGGTGGCGGCTGGGGCGGCGGTGGTTCCTTCGGGATATACATCACCGGAGCATCTTCAGGAAGTTTGTTGCAATCTACATTTAATGCAGGTACAGCCGGCACCGGAGGAACTGGAGCTGCCGGTCAGGCAGGCTCAGGAGGCGCCGGAGGCGCCGGAGGGATATCTACTGACAGGTGTGGCACCGGACGAGGTGGAAATGGAGGAAGTGGAGGCACAGGAGGCGCCGGAGGGCGAGGGCAGGATGGTGCGAACGGACTTGCACAGGGTACAGTCAATCTAAGTTCAGGCTCCATAACAACTACAGGGGGCTTACCTAACGGACCTAATGCCGTAGCGGATTATCTCAAAGCAAGATATCTGAAAGGTTGTACCAATTCCATTATAGAAATAGAAAAGGCTGCGGGCAGTGCTCCGCCTAGTGGTGCATTTGATTTGGGCGTTATGGGTGCCTCATTGGTTAATGATCAATCGCCTAATACATCAACGCTCACCAATACAACAGGAGCACTTACACTTCCGGTGCAGTTTGCAACTACAGGCTGGAAATCGGAAGACCTGACAACGGTGAATGCATGGACAAACTTCATCCGGATTACGGAATCTCGTTCTGTTTTACCACAGATAACGACAACACCAAAGAAAATATGTTCCGGAGAGTCTGTTTCCTTCTCTATTATCGGCAATAGTCCGAATCAGGATTTTACGACTCCGGCAGGAAGTGCCGTGGATTATCAATGGCGGTACAGAAAATACAAAGACGGATTAATTCGTACCTCGCCGGTGCCGGCTTGGACTTCCGGTACTGGTGCAGGGGCTAACACAATTACGCTGACAAATACAACTACAGATACCGTTACTTTTCTCATTGCAGCACGCGTGAGAGACAAATGTTGCGGCTGGTCGATATGGGTATATGATTCCGTGTTGGTAGCACCGGCTATCAACCCTCCGACAGCCTGGACAGTATGTGCAGGTTCGCCGGCCAGCGGAGCCAATGTATGTCTCACAGATCCGGCTCCATTGTGTGTGAATGTGCCAACATTGCCTGCATCTAATCCTGCTTATGCGCAGTTGCAATACAGATATACTACAGATAATGGTACCAACTGGACTGCCTGGAGCACAACGCGCCCTACGAATATTCCAAAATCAGTAGGTACAACCATTGTGCAAACTATGTTGGTAGTGCCGTCGTCTATGAATCAAGGGCCAAACTGTGATACTGCCGTATACAGCGGTGATATCAGATGGACGATTAATGATACGGTATCTGCGGATGCTGGTGTAGTAGATGTCGCCGGTTGCGGTAATACCAGTCAGGTGGCTACCTTCTCCGCGGCGACACCGGCGGTAGGCACCGGCCAGTGGACATTGGTCAGTGCGTCTCCGGGTGTGACATCCAATCCGGTTGTACCAACCTCATCTACTACGCTGTTAGTGGATGTACCATTTGGTGGGAATGCCACCTATAGATGGACGGTAACAAATGCTTCCTGTAGTAATTTCAGGGATGTGTCCGTCACAACATCGGCTGTTAGTCCGGGCATCATTACGCAACAGTCAGATGCCTGCTATACGTGTCTGATTCAGAACGGAAGTACATACACTTACTATGATTATTTGGGAGATATCATTGTGCGTATAGAAGATTTAACCGGTGGCGCATATTCACCGCTGGCATTGGGAAATACGGAAGTATGTACGCATATCCACCCGTACACACCACAGACATGGACGGTAGCCTATCCGGATTCTATGCCGTATCTGCGCAGATGGTGGTCTATTTCTCCGGAATTCCCGCAGGGAAGACACGCCAGAGTAACGTTGTTCTTTACTGCAGCGGAACTGGCTTCTTTGCAGGCTAAAGCTGCTGGTACACCATATGCATTTAGTGGTACAAATCTGCGCGTGAGTAAGTTCCCTGGCGGTGGCGGCGGTACGTTCTCCGGCCCGAATGCTGACCCTGCAATCCATACGCCGGGCGGCCTTATGTTGGGGGCAGGTCAGGGTTATTATGGAGGTAATACAACATGGACAGATCCGGTATTCTCTGCTTACGGCAGCGACTATCAGGCACAGTTTATTGTAGATACTTTCTCGACATTCTATATTCATCCGGTCCGCTTCCCTTATGAGGTTTTACCGGTGGAATTAGTGTCATTCACCGGAACCAATGTGGGAGATAAAAACCTGCTGAAATGGACGACAGCAACAGAACAGAACACGGATAAGTTTGTGGTAGAGAAAAGCGTGGATGGTATAAACTGGTTCTACCTGGGCGAAAAACCGGCAGCGGGCAACAGCAGTAATACACTTCACTACGAACTGTACGATAACTTACCGCTGATAGGGAATAATTACTATCGATTGAAAATGATAGACAAAGATGCTACCTTCAGCTACAGTCAGGTGATTAATATACCACTACGGGAAGGTGCAGCCATTGATGGTATCATTGCGGTATATCCGAATCCGGCTACCAATCAGTTGAATGTATTAATATCTGCTTCGGCGAGTGCCAATACATTGATGAGGGTGTACGATGTAACGGGAAAAGAAATGATGAGCAACGGCGTTTCCTTGCAGAAAGGTATCAATACTATTGAGTTGGATATCTCAACACTGGCAAAAGCATCTTATATGCTGGATATCAGTCTGAATAACAAATCTTTCGTAGAGAAATTTGTGAAGAAGTAAATAAACTATGAAAAAAAACGGAGGGCGAAGCTTTAGCTTCGCCCTCCGTTTTTTTTATGGCGCCGGAAAATTGATTTTCGCGGAGTTTACCTCTTCTATTTTCTTTTGTAAGTTCGGATCTTCCGGAAATCTTTGTTTTAAAACATGTAATATGCTATCCGCTTCTTGCTGGCGGTTGTTTTTTACGAGCATATTAATTAGGTTGTTGGCAGAATAATTGAAGAATCCTTCTTTATTCATCACCATGCTGAAATAATGATAAGCGGAATCTATCTGCCCGGTGTTCCAGAATGTAAAACCGAGATAATTGACTCCGGAAAGGAAATTGCTGTCCAGAGCATAACATTGTCTGAATTTGGTCAGCGCAGCAGTGTCGTTTCTGCGGTACAGATCGACCAGTCCCAACAATTCCCAGGTGAGCGGTGATCTGTCAGAATTAGCCAGCGATTGCTGTGCATATTTTTCTCCGGTCGCAATATATTTATCCGTCATTGCACGGTCAAAATCCGGTTTTGTTTCTTCTTTCAATGCAAAGTGAATATATGTGCCGGCTACAATCCTGTTGGCTACCACTGATTTTGTCAGGTGGGGCATATCTCTTTCAAATAGCGTAAAATAATCCCGCCATGCAGATGTTCTGTAATAAGTGAATATGCTCCAGATGGTAATAATCAGCAGGATAATTTTATTATTGAACGGACGAGAAATGAATTCCTTATTGGTCTCCAGTATTGCTGTAGCTAATAAAATGCAAAAGCCGAGAGAAGCGATGAAATTGTAACGGTCCATCACGATGCCGGCAACATACTCAAAAAAGTTAATCGCATAGGCGATGGAAAGACAAAAAAACAGGAAGGAAAATAAATACAACTTTTGTGTTTTGTATTTATAAACAGACCATCCGCCCCATGCTGCCAATAAAATAAACGCGCAGATGTTCTGCCAGCTCCAAAGCGGTGTCAGTTCAATAGTATAGCTGCCAAAATAGAAGTGATAGCCGAATGGAATCAGTAGAAATTTCAGGTAATAAAACAGCGATGTAAATGTCAGCGATAATGTATTTAGAAAAGTATTGTTGCCAATCAAAGGATTCTCCGCGATAGTTAATGCTGTCTTGTCAGTTAGTTCATAATCTAGTTGAGATATGAAAAATTCTCTGACTCCAAAAGAAATCAGAAATAAAATGTATGTAATAATGCCCGCAGCTATTAGGTGTTTCCAGTTTGTTTTTCTGAATAGAAAAATTGAGACAAGAGGAATGATGGCAAAAGAATAGGCATCTCTTTTGCACAGCAACGCCAGTGAAATCAGCAGCAGGAAAAATAATATCCGGTAATATTGTCTGAAGTCATAGGCTTTAATTAATTGAATAGCAGCTGCCATCCCCAGTAGCATACTCAACAGGTTGTCCCGGCTTTTTATATTGGCCACCACACTCACATGGTTGGGATGCACAAGAAAAAATATACAGGTGATGAGTGCCAACGTTTTTAGCCGTTGTTCATCTTCCGTCCAGCGCAACGTGAGGATTAATCGGTATAATACACTCAATAAAATGAAGTAGATAAATACATTCATCGCATGTCCGCTTGCCGGTGTGAATGCGCCAAACAACTGCTGCTCCAACCAGAAGGAAAGGATAGTCACAGGTCTGTAATCGCCATTGGCATACCAACTGTTGAAGATATCTTTGATCGGATGTTCACTGTTGTTTAATTTTGCCAATGAGGTAATAATGTAGTCGTCATCCAGATTGAATCCGAACCGTACCGTCCATGCATACAGTAAAAATGTGCCTGCCGCCAATATCAGATATGGATACAATGTGTGCAGCAGGGAACTATTTCCCGGTACATTTTTGTTATGAGTAGTCTTTGCGGACATGTGTTATCTGAAAAAAGAAAAAGTTGGCATATGCTTCCAAATCTATGTAAATTTATAGCAATCTGAGGTATTTTCTTATTTTTGAATAAAATTTAGACTATGAAATTTCTCATTCGTTTCCTGATAAAAGTTGCCACCGTAATTGTACTTTCCTATATGCTGCCATCTTTCGGGATGGAAGTCACGGTGGCATCTCCGGTGGATGCCGTAAAAGTAGCGTTGGTACTGAGTGTACTCAATGCATTTGTTAAACCCGTGTTGCAGTTTCTGGCACTCCCGATTTCTTGTCTTACATTGGGCTTGTTCTCACTGGTTATCAGCGCGGCCATGGTATTACTCACGGATTATCTGTTAGTCGGTTTCCATGTAGATGGCTGGCTCGTGGCACTGGTATTCAGTCTGGCTTTTTCTGTCATCAGTTCTATCGTGGAGAAATTCATCGTAGACGACAAGCAATAAACACTTATTGCCCGTACTGAAATAATGTCTGTTTATATACATTAAACAGGTAAGGTTGTCAGTTTTTTACGGCCTAATCTGAAATATTGTCGCTTTCGTTCAGTTACATATGGCATTTTATGTAGCAGGTATGCATTTTGACGGATAGTTGTCGTACAAATTGTACAACTTTCCATCAGAAAAAGTACCGTATGAATCCAAATAATTATACCATTAAATCGCAGGAAGCCATTGCCGCGTCCCAGCAGATTGCTTTTGATTTAAACCATGCTCAGTTGGAAACATTCCACCTGCTGAAGGCCATCCTTGATACAGATCAGGATGTGACGCCTTTCCTGTTTAAAAAACTGGGAGTCTCCATGCCCAACGTACAGATGGAACTCGATGCCTTGCTGAAAAATCAGCCCACTGTTTCGGGTGACAGCATGAAATATCCGTCCCAGCAACTGGCACAGTCGCTGCTCAAAGCGAACTCCTATCTCAAAGAGTTTAATGATGAGTATGTGTCTATCGAGCATCTGTTGCTGGCATTGCTGAATACTGGCGACGCGACCGCGCAGCTGCTCAAAAAGAATGGCGTGGCGGAAAATAATCTCAAACAAGCTATTAAAGAACTCAGAAAAGGACAAACCGTGAATAATCCAAGTGCAGACACCACCTACAATTCATTGGAGAAATACGCTAAAAACCTGAATCAGTTAGCGCAATCCAATAAACTCGACCCTGTGATTGGTCGCGACGAGGAAATCCGCCGCGTGCTCCATATCCTGTCACGAAGAACCAAGAATAACCCGCTGCTCGTTGGGGAGCCGGGAGTTGGTAAGACGGCTATTGCCGAAGGCATCGCACACCGTATCGTGAGCGGTGATGTACCCGAAAACCTGAAGTCCAAAATAATTTATTCACTCGATATGGGCGCACTCGTTGCCGGGGCAAAATATAAAGGTGAATTCGAAGAACGATTGAAGGCCGTAATAAAAGAAGTGACGACCAGCGACGGACAAATCATTCTTTTTATCGACGAAATACATACGTTGGTAGGTGCCGGTGGTGGTGGCGAAGGCGCCATGGATGCTGCCAATATCCTGAAGCCTGCACTCGCCCGTGGTGAACTCCGTTCCATCGGTGCGACCACCTTGAATGAATATCAGAAATACTTCGAGAAAGATAAAGCGCTCGAACGCCGTTTCCAGAAAGTGATGGTGCAGGAGCCAAGTCCGGAAGATACCGTGTCTATCCTGCGCGGACTGAAAGAGCGATATGAAGCGCACCACAAGGTGACGATTAAGGATGAGGCGATCATCGCCGCTGTGGAACTTTCTAGCCGCTACATCACCAATCGTTTTCTGCCGGATAAAGCCATCGATCTGATTGATGAGGCGGCGGCAAAACTGCGACTGGAAATGGATTCTGTGCCGGAAGAATTGGATGAACTAGATCGCAAAATCCGACAATTGGAGATAGAACGCGAAGCCATAAAGCGGGAAAATGATACGGTAAAAGTGGAGGATTTATCCAAAACGATTGCCGACCTCTCGGAAAAACGCACCGCGCTGCGCGCCAAATGGGAAGGTGAAAAAACGATACTGGATAAAATTCAACATGCAAAAACCGCCGTCGAAAATTACAAACTGCAGGCAGAGCAGGCAGAGCGCAATGGCGATTATGGCAAGGTGGCAGAATTGCGTTACGGAAAAATAAAAGAAGAAGAAAAGAAACTCAGCGAGCTGGAAGCGGAACTGCAAACCATGAAAGAAGGCAGCCGCCTGATGAAGGAAGAGGTAGCCGCGGATGATATTGCAGAAATCGTATCGAAATGGACCGGCATTCCGCTGGCAAAAATGCTGCAAACGGAAAAAGATAAACTGCTGCATCTCGAAGATTACCTGCACCAACGCGTGGTAGGACAGGAGGAAGCCATCGTGGCAGTCGCCGATGCGATTCGCAGAAG